>RHCK01000064.1 GCA_010030605.1 Acidimicrobiia bacterium | reverse complement strand
GAGATCGGGTGCCCACGCGGAGCCGTTGATGTGGCTGCCGCCATCGACGAACACGGTGTTGCCCGTCATGTACCGACAGTCATCGCCCACCAGGAACGAGACCACGGGGGCGATGTCGAGGTACGGATCACCGATTCGTCCCATCGGGTTGCTGGCATCGGCGGCCGCGATCAATTCGGGATGCGCACCCATCACTCGGTGAAAGGCCGCGCTTTTGGCGGCCGGACACACGGCGTTCACCACCACGCCCGTTGGGGCCCATTCGCGGGCCGCCGTTCTCGTGAGGGTTCGCAGAGATTCCTTGCCCACGTTGTATTCGAGGGTGCCCATGTGCGCGTTCACCCCGTTCAACGAACACATATTGACGACTCGGCCCCAGCCACGTTCCTTCATCTCGGGAAACACCTCGCGCATGGCCCAAAAAGCGGCGAAGAAGGCGACATCGATTCCGTGGCGTAACAATTCGTTCGACTTCTTCTCGACGCGCCCCATTCCGCCGCCGCCCCACGCGTTGTTCACCAGAATGTCGACCCTTCCGAAAGTGTCACGCGCACGGGCGACCATGTTCACGACGTCCGACTCGCGCGCGACGTCGGCCAAAACGAAGATTGCTTGGTCACCGAAATCCGCGATCGAGGCGCGTGCGCGCTCTTCGTCGATGTCGACGGCCACCACGCGCAGTCCGTCCTCCACCAGGCGGCGAGCGACTCCCGCTCCGATGCCGTCGGCCGCACCCGTGACGAGGGCCACCCGAGATGTGTTCACATCGAACCTCGTCAGGCGTCGAGGAGCTTTTCGATGGTGGCCACCAAGTTGGCGTCATCAGGGGCGACCATGGGGCTGAAGCGCACGATCGTGCGTCCACCGTCGGCGATCACGAATTTCTCGAAGTTCCAGCGAATGTCACCGCCGGTTCCCTCGGCGTCGGCCACCGCCGTGAGTTCGTCGTAGATCGCGTGACGACCATCGCCGTTCACGTCGATCTTCTCCATCAAGGGAAAAGTGACGCCATAGGTGGTCGAGCAGAACGTGGCGATTTCGTCGGGTGTTCCGGGCTCTTGGGCACCGAACTGATTGCACGGGAAGCCGACCACGGAGAATCCGCGCGCGGCGTACTTCTCGTGCAGTTGTTCGAGTCCGGTGTATTGCGGAGTGAGGCCACACTTGCTCGCCACGTTGACGACGAGGGTCACCTTGGCTGCCACGGCGCCGAGGGACGATGGGGAACCGGACAGGGTTTTGACGGGATGCTCGAGAATGCTCATGCTCAAGCGTGACACATTCTGAGGGTCTGGTCGGAGCCGAGATCGTCGACTGGGATCGTCGACTTGGATCGTCGACTTGGATCGCTTCAATTGGTCGGGGAGGGGAGATTTGAACTCCCGACCGCCTGCACCCAAAGCAGGAACGCTACCACTGCGCCACTCCCCGGTCGGAGGGCAATCCTAGCGAGGCCGACCGACGAGTACCGCACGACATCCGGCATGCTCGCAGGACGCGGGCGTACGATTTGGCATCGCCACACCCATGGATTCCGACGCGGTCGACGCAACCGAGACCACCAACGTCCATCGCGACGTTTCGTACTCGAGATCCTCGGCGATGTTGCTGTGGGCTTTCCTTGCCGCGGTCGCGGGCCTTTCGGCATCGATCGGATTCGACGTGCGACTCGCACTGGTCGTGGTGATCATCGCTCGAGTGTTGCAAGGGACGACAGCGGGTGCGTTGGCGCTGATGTCTGGTGCCATCACCACGTTCCTGGCGAGGGGTGTCATCTTGTCGTCCGACCCCGACGTGCCCACTGCGGTGGTGAGCGCGGCCTTTCTCATCATCGAGGCGGTGGCGCTCTCGCATCTCGTGATGCTCCTCGCTCATCGTGGCGCCCGTCGTGAGCGACCCGTTCACCGGTTCTTCGTGTTCTGCGGAACGTTGGTCGCGGCGTCTCTGCTGCTGGCTCTGCTCGAGTGGCTCGTGGCCGACCTCGCCCTCGACGGATCGACGACGTCGTTCTGGGAACGAGGTGCGGCCGTCATCGTCGCTTCCTTGCTCGGGTTGTGTGTCTCGGGTCTCGTTCGCGGTCGATGGTTCCGCTATGGCGGGCTCGCGTTCGACGAGTTGACCGCACCACTTGCCGCTCTGGTGGTCGTGGTACTGGGCTTGCAGGCCACCGGAGAGGTGTGGCGTTCCGCCGACCAGAACCGATTGAGCGTCGGCGCGCGCACCACGATGACGGCGTTCCTCGACGCGGTCACGGCGGAGGTGAACACGGTCGTTCGAACGGTCGACGACGTGGATGTCCAACCGTCGATGGGCGGTGAGTTCTCGGAATCGGTCGTGGCATTGGTGTTTCGGGGTGACGGTGAGGACGAGAGCATCGTCGTCGGTGATTCCGAATTGATCGACGACGTTCAGGCGGCGTTGTCCGGCTCGACTCGAGCGTCGGTCGACGGTGATTCCGGCACGCGTCTCCTGAGTGATGGAACGATCCGAGCGAACGATCAGAACCTGCTCGTCTTCGAGATCGATCCAGACTCCGACGTCGCAACGACGTCGTTCATGTTGGTCCTCGACGCCGACCTCGTGTTGGAGAACGCCAGTCGAACGTTGGCGGGCACGTATGGAGACGTGGATTTTCGACTCGGTGCGTCCGCGGATTCGGTGGGAGCCACCGGAAACATCGCCACTGGAATCATCGCCACTGGAATCATCGACGGTGCCGAACTCGCATTGACCGCTCGCCCTGCGGACGGGTTCGGAATCGACGATGAGCGCGCCGCGCTCATCTTGCTGCTCGAGATCGTTCTCGGTGCGGCGGTTGTTGGGGTGTTGTTGATCGGAGCGTCGTCGCAGGTTCGAGTCGCACTCGAACGTCGCCGGCGTGAGTCCTTGCTGGAGGCGGCCCTGGATGCCACCCCGGGTGTGTCGGTCGTCTTCGACGGAGACATGAACGTGCTCGCGGGAAACCGGGCGGTTCGTGACGCGTTCGCGGATCGCATCCCGGGAGTTCCGGTGATCGAGGTGCTCGGCTTCGGCCCCGAAACGGTGCGCGCCCGAATCGCGATCGAGATTCTGTCGAAGGCCCTCGGCGGAGAGTTCGGCCATTCGGAGGTCTCCGGTGGTGAGGGGGAGGAAATGCGCATCCTCGAATTGGAGGCGTATCCGGTGTCGGTTCCCGGCGACGAACGAGTCGGTTTCTTGCACGTGTCCGACGCGACCGAACGTCGCAACTTGGCCATGCGAACGGCGCAGGCCGAACGCATGGAATCGCTCGGTGCGTTGGCCGGCGGACTGGCGCACGACTTCAACAATCTCCTCTTCGTCACCTTGGGAAATCTGCAGTTGATGGCGATGAACGAGACCATCACCAAGGACGAGAAGTTGGCGAAGTTTCTGTCCCGGTCGATGGCGGCCGTCGAACGCGGAGCCGAAATCACCAAGTCATTGTTGGCGGTCGCGCGTAGTCAGCCATTGGAGGAGACCGCGGTCTCGCTTGCCGACCTCATCAAGGGTCTCCTGCCACTGGTGAAGCAAGCGGTGGGGGCGGGCCGAACCGTCGAAGTCGACATACCGGATCCGAACCTTCATCTCATGGTGGACGCCGGACGACTGCAAAGTTGCATCCTGAATCTGGCGTTCAATTCGCGCGACGCGATGGGGCCGACCGGACACATCCGAATCGCGGCCCAACGTCGCGACGACGTGATCGAGTTGTCGGTGTCCGACGACGGCGCGGGAATGCCACCCGATGTCGTGGCTCGCGCGTTCGAGCCTTTTTTCACCACGAAAAAAGCGGGAAGTGGTACCGGTCTCGGTCTGGCGACCGTGTACGCCTTCGCCCAACAAAGTGGCGGCACGGCGCGACTGGAAAGTCGCCCGGGAGCGGGAACGACGGTCACCCTGGTTCTACCTCTGCACGTTCCGGGTGCGGTGTCCGAACGGGTCTCGTCGACTCGTCGAGCCGGACGGCGAGTTGTGGTGGCCGATGACGAACAGGCACTCGCCGAGATGGTGGCGGCCTGGCTGATGGATGTCGGTATCGACGCTCGGTTCGCATTGTCGCCCCGCGAAGCTCTCGAGCTGATTTCCGAATTTCATCCGGACGTTTTGGTGTCGGACGCGAACTTCGGTGAGGAACAAGACGGTCTCGACCTGGCGCGTCTCGCCACCGCCGATCAACCCGATCTTGCCGTGATCTTCATGACGGGTTACTCGTCGAGCATGAAGCAATTGCAAGAGTTGGGGGAGCGGACACTCGCCAAACCGTTCTCTCGCGAGGATCTGTATGGTGCCGTGTTGCCGTTGGTGGCCGACGTGAATCAATCCGTGGAATCCGAGGAAGGGGGTGACGGACATGGCCGATGAGGCGCGAGTTCTGGTGATCGATGACGAAGAAGCGATCTGCGAACTGATCGAAGCCGTCGCCGAGTCGGCGGGTTTCTCCGCGTCGTCGGCGAGTCTCCCCGCCGACATCGAGAAAGCGATCACCGGTCGATTCGATCTGGTGGTGCTCGACCTCTCCCTCGGGGAGGTGGATGGGATCGAGATCATGAGTCGGTTGGGCGCGTTGCATCGCGGAATGCCGGTGATCCTCGTCAGTGGTGCGGATCAATCCCTCCTCGACACCGCGGGTCGTATTGCCGAGATGCACAAGCTTCGCGTCATCGGAACCTTCGCCAAACCGTTCTCCCTCGATGTGTTGCGCACGGCGATGTTGGAGTGGTCGCAAGTCTCCGAATTCGCTCACGATCCGACGGGTCCCAAGGTCGTCATCGGCCCCGACGAACTCTTGAATCCCGAGATGTTGCACCTCGTGTATCAACCGAAGGTGTCCACCGCGAACGGCGAAGTGATCGGCGTCGAAGCCCTCGTCCGTTGGCGTCATCCGAATCATGGCGATGTGTCACCGTCGGTTTTCGTGGCATTGATCGAGGAGGTGGGTCGCACCTCGGAATTGCTGGACACCGTGATGACGATGGCCTCCCGTGATCGACGTCGCTACCGGGCCTTGAAGTCGATGCCCGACATCAGCGTCAACATCTCGGTGTTGGACCTCGATGACGATGAACTACCCCGTCGCGCCGCGCGCTTGCTCACCGATGCCGCGCCCGCGGAGTCGTGGACTTTCGAAGTCACCGAGACTGCACCAATTACCGACGCCGCGCCGGCGTTGGCCATCCTCACGCGGTTGCGTCTCGCCGGTTTTCGTCTGGCGGTCGACGACTTCGGCACCGGAACGAGCAACTACGAGCGGGTCTTGGCGGCTCCCTTCACCGAATTGAAGATCGATCGCGCGATGGTTGGCCGTCTCGACATCAACGCATCCGAGCCCGACCCGATGGTGCGATCGGGTGTCGAAGTTGGCCATTCGCTCGGGCTTCAGGTGGTGGCCGAAGGTGTGGAGACCCCCGATCAGTTCCGAATGGTGCGCGACATCGGATGCGATGCGGCCCAGGGATATCTGATCTCGCCTCCGGTCGCTCCGGTTCAGATCGACGCGGCGCTCGACGAATGGCGACGAAAGTTCGACTTTCTTTCCTGAATCGCCCGACGGTCGGTCAGGCGAGGGCGAGTCGAATCGCGGTCGCCAATGTCTCGCGAGTGCGGGGTCGAGAGAGTCCGACGCTCGTTCGCAGATATTCGATGTTCTCGATGCTCAAGGTGTAGTCGATGATGCGCGAGACGGTGTCGGCGTTCTTGTTTTTCGCGATTTCGGGCGCGAACTGAGCGATGGCTTGTTCACGCAGAATCGCTCGTCGATGGTTCATGGCGCTCGTCACCGTGGCCGATCGGGCCGACGCAACCGCGGAGGCGCGACCCACCCCGATCGTCTTGTCGAAGAGTCGTAAACGGTGATCGATCATGGCTTCGAGACGCTCTTCGAAGTTCCCCGACGCGTCGAGACCCTCGTAGAACTGATGGACCCGTTCCCATTGAATGGCGATCGCCGTGGCGGCGAGGTCTTCCATGTCGTCGAAGTAGCGAAACACTGAACGCTCCGATACCCCGGCCACTTCGGCGATGCGAGCCGCTGACGGCTGGATTTCCCCGGACTCGTAGAGATGCAGCAGTGCCTGCACGACGGCGGCCTTGTTGCGGGCGCCTCGCTCACGACGACCGTCGATCGGAACATCTCGTTGTTGGGTGTCGGCGCTGGGGGGCACGGGCGGAAGTGTAGAGGGGTGAACCGCGATCTCTCATATCCCGACGACAGCGGATGTCGTGCCACGACTTCACGATTTAGGTCGGCGTGTTGCCGACCGAGGCTCAGGCTCGCTTGGCCTTCTTCGCCAATCGCTTGGCGGTGCGGCCCACCGGCGACAAATGGCGATGGTCGAGATCGCCGAGTTCCACGCCGTTGGTGAACAACACCCGATAACGCTGCCAATTGAAACCGTTGGCGAGGATCACTTTGCCCTCGGTGCCCGCCGCCACGTCGGCCAGGTCGACCGAGGCCACCACTTTGTCGCCCAAACGGAGGTCGAGTTGGTCGGCGTGCGGTTTGGCGAGTGCATGGGGTTTCCACGTGGGCATACACCAATCATGCCCCACCGTGGGTCCCCGATGCGACACCGCCGGTACACTCGGCTCCCTGTGAAGACGACATGTGAACCCCTCGAAGGCAACCGGGTGAAGCTCTCCGTCGAAGTCGACGAGGCCGACTTCGCTCGCGACATCGATGCCGCATTCTCCAAGATCGCCCAGGAAGTGCGCTTGCCCGGCTTCCGTGCCGGAAAGGCGCCCCGCAAGGTCCTCGAGGCCCGTATCGGGATCGCCGCGGCGCGTGAACAGGCGTTGCGTGACGGAGTACCGCGCCACTTGGCGTCGGCCGTGCGCGAGATGAACGTCGACATCATCGCCACCCCCGAGATCGAGATCACCGGTGGTCAGGACGATGGCCCCGTCACCTTCGATGCAACGTGCGAGGTTCGACCCGTCATCACCGTTCCCGGTTACGGCGGACTGCGGGTGGAAGTGGCCGCGATCGAGGTGACCGAGTCCGAAATCGACGAGGTGATCGACGCCGAGCGACGTCGCCTGGGCAAGCTCACCACCGTCGATCGGGCGGCATCCGTCGGTGACTTCGTGATCGTCGACCTCATCGGTCGCCGCGATGGTGAACCGGTCGCCGGTCTCGCAGTCGATGAATGGTCCTACGAGGTGGGAAAGAAGTGGGTCGCGCCGTCGTTCGATGACCAACTGGTCGGTAGCACCGCGGGAACCGAACTGACGTTCACCGACACACCGTCGGGCACCGATGTGCCCGCCGATTTCGAGGTCAAGGTCACCGCGGTTCAAGAACTGGTGGTCGCCGACCTTTCCGATACGTGGGTGGCCGAGAACATCGACGGTTTCGACACCTCCGACGCGTGGCGCGAATCGATTCGCACCCGACTCTCGAACAATCGTCTGAATCAAGTCCGCAACGGCGTCGTCGAAAAGGTCACCGACGCGTTGGCCGCCCTCGTCGAGATCGACGCTCCTGAATCGATGGTCGCCGCCGACTTGCAACGCCGCGTCGAGAACACCATTCGTCAATTCCAGATGCAGGGCATCAATATCGACCAGTGGCTACAGGCCACCGGTCAGGATGCCGCCTCGTTCGTCGAGGGCATTCGCCCCCAGAGCATCAAGGCCTGCAAAGTCGATCTGGCCCTGCGAGCCGTGGTGTTGGCCGAGGGCCTGGAGGCCACCGAGGATGAGATCGAGCGCGAGTTCGAATCCATGGCCGATCGCAGCAACGAAGCGGCCATCCGGCAGGCCGAGATGCAAGGCGGCGGAAAGAACAAGAAGATCCGGTTGTACTCCGCCGATCAGGTGCGCGCCGCCTACCAGGCCAACGATGCCATCGTCGATCTCGCCGCCGAGATCTCGAAGTCGAAGGCTCTCGACTGGTTGATTCACCGCGTGGAGTACGTCGATCCCGCCGGAAACGTGCTCGACCGCGACACCGTGATTGGCCATTCGGAAGCCGATCACCACCACGACCACGATCATGATCACGACCACGACCACGACCACGAC
>RHCK01000063.1 GCA_010030605.1 Acidimicrobiia bacterium | reverse complement strand
CATGGTGTCGGTGTTCCATCCCAAGCTCGGGCCGACCTATCGCGACATGGTGCCCGAACCGCCGCCGGCCGAACTGGCTCCGTCGTGCGCCGAGGCCGGAGTGCTCGGTGTGCTACCCGGCATCATCGGATCGATCCAGGCTCTCGAGACCATCAAGATTCTGTTGGAGTTGGGTGACGGGTTGATTGGTCGCATCCTGGCGGTGGACACCACCGAGATGAGTTTCCGCACGTTCAAGTTGCAGGCCGATCCGACCAACCCGGTCACGTGGGCCAACCGCGACAAGATCCAGGTGCGCGACCTCGATGGTCTGTGCGCGCCCTGGATGGGGCACTGATCTCGAACCGTCTCAGGCGTCGAGTTTCTCGCGCTCCTGAACGACGACTCCAGTGAGCACGAGAGCCATACCCACGAGGTCGATGGCACTCGGACGCTGATCGAGGGCGACGAAGGCCACCGCGGTGGCCGTCACGGGAAGCAACGCCAACAGAACGCTGAACCGACGAATGGGAATTCGGCGCAACACCGATTGATCGATGCCGTAACCGATGGCGTTCGACATCACGCCTACGAACATGCACAACACGATGAGGTGAGGCGAGGCCCAGACCGGACCGCTCGAGGGCGCTCCGATGGGGGTCACCACCACCGCACCGATCAACAGTCCGAAACCCAGCCCGGACACGCCGCGATTCTGTTGGGCCACTTTCGAGCCGATCACGATGTAGGTGGCCCACATCGCCGAGGCGAGGAAGATGAACAACAAGCCCAATGGTTCGCCGTCCAGTTCCACGCCGGACAGCACGGCCACACCGATGGCGGCCAACACCAACGCCAGAGCGTTGCGCCGGGATCGAGTGCGAACCGCGGCCACGGAGATGGGGCCGATGAATTCGATCGCCACTCCCTTGCCCAACGGCAGACGGTCGATGGCGAGGTAGAAGAACGTGTTCATGAGCGCCGTGGCGACACCGAACACGGTCATGGCCACGAAGTCGGCGCGGGTCCAGGGACGCAACAAGTGCCGACCGGACACCAACAGCAAGGCCACCGCGGCACCGAAAACGCGCAACCATGCCACCGTGGCCGGATCGACCTGGTCGAAGAGATCGATCGCGATGACCGCGCCGATGTATTGCGCGGTTGCGCTCAGGACGAAGAGAGCCTCCGGCGAGGCCGTGGCCATGAACGACCCAACCGCGGACGGTCGGCGGGGGGAGTGATCGACGGAGTTCAGTCGAACAGTTCGGGATCGGTGCGACAGATCTCCTGCCACAGCGGTTGGAACTGGAACCAGCCGGCCAACGAATGCCCGGTTTGATCGCGGGTGTAGGCGGCGTACTCGTGCTTGATGTGTTTGGGCGTGCCGGCGGCCATCGCCAACAACTGGGCCTGGCACGATCGATCCATCGACAAGAACCAGAAGGCCGCTTCTTCGACCGTGCTACCCACGGTGAACAGACCGTGGTTTTGATGGATCGCGGCCTTGCCGGTGGGGAACATGGAGGCCAGCTCCTTGCCGGCGTCCACGTCGAACACCACGGCTCCACCTTGTTCGGAGATGACCACATGGTCCTCGTAGAAGATGCAGGCGTCCTGAGTGATGGGGTCGAGCGGAATGCCGAGCGAGCTGAAGGCCTTGCCGTGCACCGAATGCGCGTGCGCGGCCGCGATCACGTCGGGTCGAGCCGCATGAATCGCCGAGTGGATGACGAACGCGGCGCGATTCACCGGAAGTTCTCCGACCACGACCTCGCCGTGATGATTCACGAGCAACAGATCGCTGACGCGCATGTGTCGGAAACTCAGACCGAAGGGGTTCACCCAGAAGTGATCGGGCTTCTCGGGATCACGAACGGTGATGTGGCCGGCGACGCCCTCTCCGAAGCCCATTCGACCGAAGATGCGCAAAGCGCCCGCCAGGCGAGACTTGCGGTACGCGCGCTCCTCTTCGACGGTGTTGAACGATGGCATCGCGAGCAGGTTGGCGTTGCCGCCTTGGGCGGCGTTGGCGAGTGCGGATTCGGCGTTGGTGGTCACGTTCGCAAGGTTAGACCCGCGCTCGACCCATGCCGACGACGTGGTCGGAACTCGGGTCGTACGCCCACCAATCGGGGCGCGGGCCTCGCAGATGTCACAATCGTTCCATGAACCTCGAGATCGCTCCATCGGGAATCGCACCGACCGCGGCCAATTATGCCCATGCGGTGCTGAGTGTCGGACCATCGAGGTTGCTGCACACCTCGGGCATCGTTCCCATCGCCGTCGACGGATCGGTGCCCACCGATCTCGCCGAACAGGCCGACACGGTGTGGCGAAATCTGTTGGCGATCCTCGAACAGGCGAACATGACCGTGAACGACGTGGTGTCCATCACCACCTATGTGGTGGTTGGCGAACCGCTGGCTCCGGTCATGGCGGCCCGCGATGCGGCGTTGCGCGGTCACCGTGCCGCCAGCACCCTGGTCACCGTTCCGGCACTGGCACGACCCGAATGGCGAATGGAGATCGCTCTGGTCGCCGCGCGCTGAATTCGCGGTTCGACCAGCCGGGATAGGCGATGAGTGGGCTCGCCCCGTACAGTCGGAGGTGATGAGCGACGACATCCGCACCGATTCCGGTATCGAAATCAAACCCCTCTACACCGCGGCCGATCTGGCTGGCTTCGATGCCTCCACCCAACTGGGCGAACCCGGCAAGCCCCCGTACACGCGTGGTGTTTATCCCACGATGTATCGCGGCAAGTTGTGGACGATGCGTCAGTACGCCGGATTCGGAACGGCGGAGTCGACGAACGAGCGATTCAAGTTTCTGCTCGGTGCGGGCCAGACCGGACTGTCGTGCGCCTTCGACTTGCCGACGCAGATGGGGTACGACTCGGATCATCCCCGGGCCGAGGGTGAAGTGGGCAAGGTCGGTGTGGCCATCGATTCGATGGCCGACATGCGCTTGCTGTTGAAGGATCTGCCGCTCGACAAAGTCACCACGTCGATGACCATCAACTCCACCGGTGCGATCTTGTTGCTCATGTACGAGTTGGTGGCCGAGGAGCAGGGCGTCGCGTCGTCGGCGATCAGCGGCACCATCCAGAACGATCTCCTGAAGGAGTACATCGCTCGAGGCACGTACGTGTATCCGCCTCGTCCGAGCATGCGCATCATCACCGACATCTTCGAGTACTGCGCCAAGCACGTTCCGAAGTGGAACACGATCTCGATCTCCGGCTATCACATTCGTGAGGCCGGCTCCACCGCGGTGCAGGAGATCGCGTTCACCATCGCCAACGGCATCGCGTACGTGGAGGCCGCCATCGCCGCGGGTCTCGACGTGGATGACTTCGCACCTCGCCTGTCGTTCTTCTGGAACGCTCACAACAATTTCTTCGAGGAAGTCGCCAAGTTCCGCGCCTCGCGTCGCATCTGGTATCGCCTCATGAACGACCGTTTCAAGGCGAAGAAGGAATCCAGCAAGTTGTTGCGCTTCCATACCCAGACCGGTGGAAGCACGCTGACGGCCCAGCAACCGGAGAACAACATCGTTCGCGTGGCGCTTC
Organism: Acidimicrobiia bacterium; assembly: GCA_010030605.1. Taxonomy (GTDB): domain Bacteria; phylum Actinomycetota; class Acidimicrobiia; order Acidimicrobiales; family Ilumatobacteraceae; genus Casp-actino8. The sequence continues at coordinate 4,518 of RHCK01000063.1, read as the reverse complement.
AGAGCATGGCCGCGGTGATGGGCGGAACGCAGAGTTTGCACACCAACGGCTTCGACGAGGCACTCAGCCTGCCCACCGAGCGTGCCGCACGAATCGCTCTTCGAACCCAGCAGATCATCGGATACGAGAGCGGCATCGCCGACACCCCCGATCCGTTGGCGGGCAGCTACCTGGTCGAGACGCTCACCGATGAAATCGAACGATTGGCCATGGAATACATCGCTCGCATCGACGAGATGGGAGGCGCCGTGGCGGCCATCGAGGCCGGATACCAGATGGATGAGATCGAGCAGGCTGCCTACGAGTACGCGAAGTCAATCGACGATGACGAGCGCGTCATCGTGGGAGTGAACAAGTTCAGCGTCGACGACGATCCCGAACCCGAGGTTTTCCCGATCGATCCGGCGTTGGAGCGCGGACAGAAGAAGCGGTTGGGCGAGTACAAGGCGGCCCGCGATCAGGCCAAGGTGAAAGCCGCACTCGACGCCGTCGTGGCCGCGGCCTCCACCTCCGACAACTTGCTCTACCCCATGAAGGAAGCGCTGCGCGCCGACGCGACGCTCGGCGAGATCAGCGATGCCCTGCGGGGCGTCTTCGGGGTGTACCAGCCCTGATCGTCAGTTGTCGATCACGTTGATGACGGGGTCCGGTCGCTCCGGAACCTCCATTGATTCGATGGGGTAACCGACGTAGAAGATCCCGACGATGTGAGTGTCGGGGGCGAATCCGGCGAACGTCGCAACGGCTTCGTGCGAGCCCTTGGGGCACGAACCCCAATACGTCGCGATGCCACGAGCGGTGGCCGCCAACATCAGATTTTGCGCCGCCGCGGCCACGGCGTCGCGGTTCTCGGCGGTGCGTTCATCGCTGTCGCCGATGACGGAACCGATGATCAGGATGTTCGGAGTGCGTTCGTACTTCGTGAGGGCCTTGGTGACCTTGTGCGGTTCATCGCCGTGAGCGGCCATCGCTCCCGACACGACCTGTCCCAGTCGTGACCGACCCGCGCCGGTGACGGACGCGAAACGCCACGGCCACGTGCGCTTGTGGTTCGGTGCCCAGGTGGCGAGTTCGCACAATTCGGCGATGGTCTCGTCCGGCACCGCACGATCCCGGTCGACGAACATGTTGGTTCGTCGACCGCGTATGAGGTCGTCGACGTCGTGCCGTGCCGCCGTCATGACGCGAATCGCTCGGCGAGTAGCGCCAACGTCTTTTCGATCGAAACGCGGTTCTTCGCGGGATAGTTCATCACCCTCATGGTTAATTGCGACTTGGAGGTGTTCCAATCGAACTGTTCGGTGACCATCGTGCCACCATCGACGGGCTCGAGGATGTACCTCCACACGTGTCCACCGAAGTGGCGCCAAGCGATTCGCTTCGGCTCGTCGAATTCGACCACTTCGTTCGTGATCTTGTAGTTCACGCCGACCTTCATGTCCATGCCGAACTTGGCTCCGAGCGAGAGGCGTTGGGGAGCGGACGCTTGGGCGTTTTTGATCGTCCCCGACCCGTCGATCTCGCCGTGCTTCGACGGATCGGCCAACAAATCGAAGATGGTTTGCGGCGACGCGTTGACTTTCACCGTCACCGAGACGATCTTCTTCGGGTCGGACTTACCGTTTTCGGACGACGACATGGTGTGCTCCTTCAGTGTGTTGAAATGAGATGGGAATGAATGGCCTTGGCGACTCGTCGACCGGAGAACAGGGCACCTTGGATCGATGCGGTGTCACGGTGGTCGCCGGCAACGAAGATGTTGTCGCGCACGTGAATGCTCTTCTTCGGGGAGAAGGGCGGACTTTGGTCCGGTTGTCCGTGTGCGATGCGATACGTGCGCAGATGCTCCCACTTCTCGGCGGGCGAACCGAACATTCCAATCATCTGCCGTCGCACCACGCTCTCGAGATCACTCGACATGGATCCCGGAATCGCCGCCGCGATGAGGTGGCGCCCCGCGGGAGCGTAATAGGGGCTCACATTGCTCATCACGGCGACGTTGAGGGCCGGGCCCTCGGCGGTTCCGTCGAGAACGATGTATTTGGAGTCGACGGGCGCCTCGTCGGCCGCGAAGTAGACGCACGAGACGGATCGTGAACGAACAGGTGGCAACCCCAGCAATGTCGCCGCCGCCGGGCCCTCGGTGGCCACCAGCACCGCGCGCGCGGTGATGCGGTGTCCACTCACGTCCACGCCGTCGGTATGAACGGCGGTGACGGGGGTGGCAAGGTGAATGGAACCAGCCGGAAGTCGACTCGCCAACTGGTCGGGAATACGACCCATGCCTCGCGCGGGCACGGCTGCGTCACCGATCGACAGCATGCGGAACACGGCGTCGAACATGCGTCGTGAAGCGGTGAGATCGGGGTCCAACTGAATGCCACCAACCAGCGGCGTGAAAAACCGCGTGATCATTCGCTCGGAGAATCCGGCCGAGCGCAAGAGTTGGGCCGTCGACACATCGGATCCCGTGAACAATTGCGAGCCGTCACCGCGTCGCACGCGAGAACGCAACAGTGCGATGCGAGCCTTGTCGAGGGGCGAGCCGACCGGAGCGGTGGCGGTGGACAGCAAGGTGGCCGGTTTGCGGAACGGATCCGACACCGTGTGTCCTCGCCCGTTCATCCACACGAGGGCGCCGGGATCGAAGGTGCGCAGGTCAAGTTGCTCCACGTCGAACTGGGATTTCAGTTCCGGGTACGCGGTGAGCAGAACCTGGAACCCACGGTCGAGGAGGAAGCCATCGACGACATCCGTGCGGACGCGCCCTCCGATTCCGTCCGAGGCCTCGAGGATCACCACTTCATGTCCGAGTTCGCCGAGAAGGCGGGCGGCGGACAGTCCGGCAAGACCGGCGCCGACCACCACCACCTCGGAGCGTGCGGGAAGTGGTGTCGTCATGTCAACGATTCAGGAGCGAACGCAGCGCTGTTTCGAGATCACGATGAATGAACGAATAGCCACTGGACTCGAGCACCTTGGGGTGGACTTTCTGGCCGGTGAACAGCAACGCGTCGGCGAGTTCTCCACCGAGCAGCAACTTCGGACCGAACGATGGCACGGGAAGAAGTGCCGGGCGCTTCAACACTTTGGCCAACGTGCGCGTGAATTCCGATTGGGTGACGGGAAGTGGCGCGGTCAGGTTCACGGCGCCACTCACGTTCGCGCGCAGCAGGTGATCGATGGCGGCGACTTCGTCGTCGATGGAGATCCAACTCTGCCATTGACGCCCCGAACCCATGCGTCCGCCGGCCCCCAACTTGAAGAGCGGAAGCAACTTCTTCAGTGCTCCACCTTTCGGACTGAGCACGATTCCGGTTCGCAGGAACGCGGTGCGAATTCCGGCCGCGACGGCCTTGTCGGCGCTTCGTTCCCACTGAACGCAAACGTCGGCGAGAAATCCGGTGCCCGGAGCCGACGTCTCATCGAAGTCGGCGTCGAGCGAGGCGCCGTAGAAGCCGATGGCGGAACCGGACAGCAACACCTTCGGTCCGTCGGCGAGATCGGCCATGGCCGAGGCGAGGAGCGCGGTGCTCTTCGTGCGACTCTCGAGAATCTCGCGCTTGTAATCGGTCGTCCAACGCTTGTCGCCGATTCCCGCACCGGCCAGATGCACCACGGCGTCGACGCCTTTCAGACGATCGGCGTCGATGCGCCCCGCGGCCGGATCCCAGGAGATCGTGGATTCCGAACTGGACCCGTGGCGAACGAAACGAATGACGCGGTCACCCGCGGCGGAAAGGTGATTGGCCAATGCGGTGCCGATGAGGCCACTGGCTCCGGTGATGGCGATGGTGCGGGGGGACATGCCCGCAGGCTACGACCGTGTTGGCTCGGGTGCGAGACCGGAGACGACACAGTGACGTCTAGATCTCGACGTGGGAGCCGACCTCGAAGATCTGATCTTTGGGCAGATTGAAGAATCGCCCGGCACTGTCGGCGCCACGATTCAACAACACGAACAGATGCTCGGCGAGAGGATTCATTCCCGGTGCCTTGCCGGCGACGATCGATTCGTGTCCGAGGAAGAACGTGGCCTGCTTCGGATCGAAGTCGAGCCCCCGTTCGTCGATGGCGGACAACGCACTCACAACATCGGGTTCCTCCATGAAGCCGAACCGCAGCAAAATCTGGAACACCCCGGGTTCCACCTTGGTGACTTCGGTTCGCTCGCTCGGGTCGACACGAGGCATTTCCGCGGTCTCTACCGACACGATGAGGGTGCACTTGTGCAACACCTTGTTGTGCTTGAGATTGTTCACCAAGGCGGGTGGTGCCTTGCCGAGGTCCTTGAACATGAACACTGCGGTACCAGCCACACGGGCCACGTCGATGTGCTCGTCGAGAACTTCGACGATGGGTCGCTCACCACGATGAATACGCGCGGCGACCAGTTGACGTCCACGTCGCCAGGTGGCCATTTGAACGAGAAGTCCGACTGCGACCAACAGCGGAAACCAACCGCCCTTGGGAATCTTGGGGATGTTGGCACCCAAGAATGCGAAGTCGATGACCAGG
>RHCK01000062.1 GCA_010030605.1 Acidimicrobiia bacterium | reverse complement strand
GGGCCGCACACAGTTGATCAACATGTTCGCGTTGCCCAATGGGGGAACGTTGGTCGATCTGCCCGGCTATGGCTACGCGGCGGTGCCCGGCCGCGTGAAGCAGGGCTGGCAAAAAATGATCGAGGGTTATCTGCTCGACCGGGAAGAGCTGGTGAATGTCTTCGTGTTGGTCGACGGTGAAATCGGCCCCACGAAGTTGGACGTGCAGATGTTGGAGTGGTTGCGCGCCAATGGCATTCCTCACACCGTGGTGGCCACGAAGCACGACAAGGTGAAGTCGGCCAAGCGTCAGACGCGCAAGAAGGACCTGGCCGCCGGGTGCATGTTGGAACCCGGCGACATCGTGTGGGTCAGCGCCAGCAAGGGCGTGGGAATCGACACCTTGCGTTCACTGGTGCTCGGTCACCTGAACTGAACGACGCGAATCAGTTGCTGGTGGTGAGAGGCGCGCCCGGGTTGGCGAGAGCCTTCTCGCCGTTCTCGATCGCTTCCAACAAGTGGATGGCGATGTCGGCCACCTTCACCTGATCTTCCTCGGCGCCGGCGGCCTTCACACCGTCGTCGAGCATGATGTAGCAGAACGGACAGGCGGTGGCCACGCGACTGGCTCCGGTGCTCAGAGCCTCGCGAGCGCGCTCGTCGTTCACCTTGGTGCCGATGGACTCTTCCATCCACATGCGCGCGCCACCGGCGCCACAGCACATTCCCTTGGTGCCGTTGCGTTGCATCTCCACGACCTCGATGCCCTTGATGGACGCCACCACCTTGCGGGGTGCGAGGTAGACGTCATTGTGGCGACCGAGATAGCACGAGTCGTGATAGGTGATGCGCTCCTCGAGCGAAGCGTTGCTCACGTCCAGCTGACCACTATCGATGAGTTGCTCAAGCAACTGCGTGTGGTGGATCACTTCGTAGCGACCACCCAACTGCGGGTACTCGTTGGCCAGCGTGTTGAAGCAGTGCGGGCACTGCGTGATGATCTTCTTCACGCCCATGCCGTTCAGCATCTCGACGTTCGGAATGGCCAACATCTGGAACAGATACTCGTTGCCGGAACGACGGGCCGAGTCACCGGTGCACATTTCGCTCGGACCGAGGATGGCCACATCGATGCCGGCGCGCTTCAGCAGCTTGGCCATCGACTGGGTGACCTTCTTGTTCTTGTCGTCGAACGAACCGGCGCAACCAACCCAATAGAGGTACTCGTGCGAGAAGGCATCGCCCGGATCGACCACGTCCACCGGAAGATCCTTGGCCCAGTCGGCGCGCTCACCTTGGTTCATGCCCCACGGGTTGCCCTGGTTTTCCATCGAGCGATAGGCGTTGCCCAACTCGGCGGGGAAGTTGCTCTCCATCAACGAGAGATAGCGACGCATGTCGAGGATCTTGTCGAGAATCTCGATGTTGACCGGACAGATCTCGTCGCAGGCCTTGCACGAGGTGCAGCTCCAGACTTCCTCGGCGGTGATGCGCTCGAACAACGAGTTCGCGCCAATGGTGATCTCGGAATCGGTGCCGAGCGGAGGCGACACCTTGCCACCGGGCGCGTGCGCGGCGGTGGCCGCCATCACTTCGCCGGTCTTCAGAACGATCTCCCGCGGATCGAGTGGCTTGCCCGTGGCGTGTGCCGGACACACGCTGGTGCAACGACCGCACATGGTGCAGGCATCGGTGTCGAGCAACTGCTTCCACGTGAAGTCCTCGACGACCGCCGCTCCGAACGACTCGAGCGAGGTTTCGGTGAGATTCGGCATGGCCTTCATCGCGCCCTTGGGACGATCGCGGTCCTTCAGATACATGTTCAGCGGCGACGTGAAGATGTGGCGCAACATCGTGATGGGCAGGATGGCCAGGAACACCACGAACGTCAGAACGTGCGCGATCCACCAACCCTGGTGCCACAACTCGAGCGTGCGCGGGGCCAAGCCATCGACCGTTTGCGCCAACGGATAACCGATGAACGACCACTTCTCGTGATCCATGTTCTTGCCGCTGGCGGCGGACTCGGCGATGCGGAACATTTCGGCGCCGAATCCCGACAGGCCGATTCCGAGCAACGTGGCCAGGATGATGGCGTGTTCGGGCTTCGACTTGATGCGAATGCGATAGGGGCGCTGGACGTACCGACGAACGATGGCCCACACCACGCCTCCGGTGAACATGAGGCCGGCCAGATCGCCGATCAACACGTAGCCGCGATACACGTCGCCGTGCAGGAACTTCAGGCTCTCGGGCAACTGGTGATCCAGCTCGAGCACGGTGGTGACGCCGAGCAACACGAGGAAGCCGAAGTAAATCAACGAGTGCATCAAGCCAGCGGCCGAGTCGCGCAACAGCGTGCGCATGTACACGCCGGCGCGGAAGTCGGCCAGTCGACGCTTCGCGTTCGCAGCGGTGGTGCGGCGACGGTCGGGAGCGCCTCGTTCCCAGTTGCGGATGCGGTCGGCGAATCGTAGCGAACCCCACAACACGAGCACGGGGATCACGGTGTAGAAGGCCAGCTTCAGCGGGCCGGGGATTCCGCCGAACACCTCGCGGTGGATGGGGGAGTCGTTGTGCCAATCGGTGATGAGGGGCAACACGCCCGACACCGCAATGAACACCGCCATGAAAGATCCGATGGCGATCGAGAGTTGGTAGGGCTTCAGGCGCCGCGGACCCGAAGGTGCGGCCGGAGACTCAGCGTGCGTTCCCATGCAGGGTGAACGCTACTGCCAAGAAGGTGATGGGGCGAACCCTCGACCGTCTTCGTGACGGTCGAAAACGTGGTTCAGCCGAAGTATTGACGGTCGAGTTCGCGGATGCGACCGGCCAAGGTGGCCAGAAGCTTGTGCGAAATCGCCGGAATCGCGTCGATCACCGCGAGGAACTGACGCTGGCTGATGACCAACATCGTGCACTCTGTGTCGGCGACGACGGTTGCTGTGCGCGGACCATGGTCGAGGAGTGAGAGTTCGCCCACCACGGCACCGGCGCCGAGCGTGGCGACCTTCTTGCCGTTGCGCTTCACGGTGGCCGAGCCACTGATGATGACGAAGGCCTCGCGACCAGTCTGACCCTGGTCGACGATCACCGAGCCAGCGTCCATTTTCACCTCGTCGCCGGCCTTGGCGATCTTCTCGAGGTCCTTGGTGGAGCAGGAGGAGAACAAAGCAACGCGGCGGAGGCTTTCCAGATATGTCTTTTTGCTTGCCATGACTCGAACCCTATAACGCTCGTGAACTTGTGAGAACCACCGGCTTTGTCCCGGTCGTCACGGGTCTGAGTCGGCGGACACGTCGGTGAGCCGACGGGCACACACCGGCCTGACGCTGGTTCAGGCGCCGGCTTGCTTCGACACCGCGTCGGCCGCCGCTGCCACCGCGGCCGCGTCACCCAGGTAGTCGGCTGACGTCACTTTCATTGACCCGTCGAAGGAGTAACGACGCGGTGCGCCGGTGGGGATGTTCAGTTCGGCGATGGCGTCCTCGGAAATGCCTTCGAGATGCATGACGAGGGCGCGCAAGCTGTTGCCATGGGCGGTCACCAGGACGGTCTGGTTGTCGCGTAGTTGGGGCACGATGGCGTCGTTCCAATAGGGCAACACCCGTGCCACCACGTCTTTCAGGCATTCGGCGGCCGGCAGGACGGCCGGATCCAAAAGTCGATAACGACGGTCGTTCACCGGGTGTTCGGGGCTGTCGGTGTCCACGGGAGGCGGCGGCACGTCGAAACTGCGGCGCCACAACTTGGTCTGCTCGGCGCCGTGGCGTTCGGTGGTGGCCTTCTTGTCGAGACCCTGGAGGGCTCCGTAGTGCCGTTCGTTCAGTCGCCACGAACGTTGAACGGGCAGCCACACCTGTCCCATGGCGTTCAACGCCAGATGGCAGGTCATCACGGCCCGGGTGAGCAACGAGGTGTGGGCCACGTCGAAGAACAAACCGGCCTCGGCCATGGTGGAACCGGCCTGGGCGGCCTCGGCCAGACCCTTCTCGGACAACGGGACGTCGTGCCAGCCCGTGAAGAGATTCTGCTGATTCCACGTGCTCTCGCCGTGGCGGAGGATGACGAGGGTGCCGGTCACGCGACCAACTTAGTGTGACGGCCTCGTGTCGAAGCATGTTCGGCGTGGGGCAGAATCGGAGGATCATGAGCGACGACGATCTCGACGAAATCGACGACTTCGACGACGTGTTCTCCGACGAGGACATCGACGGCCCCGATGGCGTGCGCACGTTTTCCATCGCCGAATTGGCCGACGAAATCAATGAAGTGCTGGGTGATCATTTCGCGGAAGGTCTGTGGGTCTGGGGTGAGGTGTCGGGCCTGAACTTCAAGAATCCCCACACTTACTTCAACCTGGTCGACGTCGATGCCCGCGGTCGCAAGGTGCAGGTGAGCGTGAACCTGTGGGGAACGGAGATGAAGAAGCTCCGACCCACATTGATGAAGAGCGGGCTCGACCTGGCGAACGGTCTGAAGATTCGCATTTTCGGCGACCTCGACTTCTACGGCGGCTTCGGCAAGTTGTCGCTCATCATGCGAGGGATCGATCCCAATTACACGTTGGGTGACATCGCGTTGCAGCGCGAGGAACTCATTCGGAAGCTCAAAGAGACCGGAGCGTACGGTCGCAACCGCGAGGTCGACATGAACCCGGTGCCGTTGCGGTTGGGCATCGTCGGCAGCAAGGGAACGGCGGGCATCACCGACTTTCTTCAACAGATCGAGGAGTCCGGTCTCGGATTCGACATCAAGATCGCCAACGTGACGGTGCAAGGTGACACGGCTCCGGCCGAGATTTCGTCGGCGATTCGCGCGCTCGGTCGTCGCGACGACATCGACGTGATCGTCGTCATTCGCGGCGGTGGAAGCAAAACCGATCTGGCTACCTTCGATACCGAACCCATCGCGTTGGCGATCGCGGATTCACCGTTGCCGGTCTTCACCGGTATCGGTCACCAGATCGATCATCACGTCGCCGACGAGGTGGCCTTCGAGAGCCACAAGACACCCACGGCGTGCGCGGTCGCCCTGATCGAATACGTGAAGACCTTCGTCGACGATGTCGAAGGGGCCTGGGCGAGCGTCGCGATTCGCGCTTCGCAGTTGTTGGACGAGTCCGGTCATCGCTTGTCGAAGGTGGCCCGCGAGATCGCCGTTCACACGCGCACCGCCGTCGATCGTGCGGACGAACGTCTCGGTGATCGCATCGAACGTTTGCGCCGGCGCGCTCCGCAGTTGTTGGCCGAACGTTCGTTGGCCATCGACAATTTGGAGAAGCGCGTGAATCTGCTGGATCCGGTGAACGTGTTGGCGCGCGGGTGGTCGATCACCCGCACCGCCGACGGTCGTGTCGTGCGTTCGATCGACGACGTGAAGGCGGGCGATCCCGTCGTCACCACGGTTCGCGACGGATCGATCACATCGACGGTCGATGCCACCGCGAAAAGTTCGTAATCAGCCCATTCCCGAGGAGAAGAAGATGGCCAAGAAGGACGAAGAGATCGGATACGCCGAAGCGTTGGCGGAACTCGAGAAAATCCTCGCCGAACTCGAACGAGCCGACGTCGATGTCGACGTGCTGGCGGCTCGCGTGCAGCGAGCATCGGAATTGATTCGCTTGTGCCGTGACCGAATCGGTACGGCCCGCTCCCGCATCGAGGACGTCGTGGGCGGTCTCGACGGCTGAACGGCCTAGCCTGAAAGCGTGAGCGTTCCCCCGGCCTCCCTCGTCGCGCTGGCGTCGCGCGTCGAGAATCGGATCGCCGAGATCCTGGCACCCGAAGAAAGTCGCTGGTCCAACTTCGACGAGGATCTGACGTCGCCGGTGGCCGAGATTCGACGCTTGGTCGCCTCGGGCGGAAAGCGTCTGCGACCGGCTTTTTGTCATTGGGGGTTCGTCGGCGCCGGCGGTGACCCAGATTCGATGATCAGCCTGGATGCGGGCGCGGCCCTCGAGTTGCTGCACGGTTTCGCTTTGTTCCACGACGACGTGATGGACGGATCCACTTCTCGTCGGGGCGCGCCCGTGACGCACGAGGTGTTCGCTGACGAGCACCGTCGTGGCGGAAGTAGCGGCGAATCTCGTCGTTACGGAGACGGCATCGCGATTCTGGTCGGTGATTTGGCGTTCGTGTACAGCGATCGTCTCATGTCCGATGTGTCGACCGAAGCCCGCGAGATTTGGCACGAACTGCGCATCGAACTGAACATCGGTCAGTTGCTCGATCTCATCGGTTCGGCGCGCAACGAGCGACGAAGATTCAAGGCCGAACGCATCTGTCGCTACAAGAGCGGCAAGTACACGATCGAGCGTCCTCTTCATCTGGGCGCGATGCTCGTTGCTCCGCAGAGACGTGCGGAATTATTGCCGGCCCTCAGCGCGTACGGGCTTCCGCTCGGCGATGCGTTCCAGATGCGTGACGACGTGATGGGCGCCTTCGGCGAAACCGCGATCACCGGTAAGCCGGTGGGGGACGATCTTCGCGAAGGCAAGCCGACGCCGTTGATGGCCATCGCGATGGAACGTGCGAGCGCAACGCAACGTGAGGTGTTGTCCCTCGTCGGTCGCGAAAAATTGTCGGACCGACAAGTAGCCGACGCTCAACAGGCGATCATCGACTGTGGAGCTCTCGACGAGATGGAGGCGGTCATCGTTCGTTTGCGCGACGAAGCCATCGCGTCGTTGCGGCTCGCTCCCATCGTGGCGTCGGCCACGACCGAGCTGGAACTGCTGGCCGCCTACGTCACCGATCGCACGACCTGACGGGTGGCAAATTCGTCGCCGGCTCATACGCTGTGGGGCGTGCTGAAGCGCTCTGTCACCCTCGTGTTGCTCCCGATGACGCTGTTGACCGCGTGCGGTGGCGGAGATGACTCCAGTTTGGATTCGCTTCCCATGCTCGGTACGCAGGCACCGACGACACTCGGACCCGACGGGGTCATCGCCACCACGACCACGGTGGCCATGGGTGAGCAGACGTACACCATTCAGCAGGGTGACACGCTCTCGTACATCGCCGGGCAGTTCGGTGTCACCGTGGAGGCCATCGTGGCGGCCAACGGTTTGGCGAATCCCGATGCCATCCAGGCCGGGCAGAAAGTGATCATCCCGGCCGGCGGTGTGGTCACCACCACTGCGGCCCCCACCACGACAACCGCCGCGACCACAACCGCTGCCCCCTGATCGACGAGATCACCGCGGTCGCGATCGCGGAGACCAAGTGCCCAGCACGCTGGAACGTCGATTCGTAGACTGAAGCGCATGAGCACCGGCACGACTCCGTTCTGGCCCAACGCCGAACATTGGTCGGTGAAGATTCCGCTCGACACTCCTCATCCGCGTTTGTCGGCGTTGGCCGAGACCGGCTTCGTGATGTTGAAGCCCATGCCAGTCGACGTTCCGACGCGCGAGTGGGAGTCCCTCGAATACATGGATTGGAAAAGTGGGGGCGACACCAACTTCGCGCCGCTTGCCTCGGCCGACGGTCAACTGGACTGCCGCGGATTCTGGGACAAGGGCAAGACCGACAAGGACGCGCTCTGGACGAGCAACGCCGACCTGGCTCCCACGTTGCGGCAGTACGTCACATCGGTCGGAGCGAACTTCGGTCGCGTGCGCATCATCAAACTCGAACCGCAAGATCGTGACACGGCCATCCGATCGATCCATCGCGACGACAACAACCGTTTCAACCCCGACGACGAGGGTTGGGTCGTGCGGTCGTGGGTGGAGCTCACCGACTCGCCCGACAGTTACATGCTGCTCATGGACAACGACTCTGATGGTCTTCCCGATCGATCCACCGAGCGCCGGGTTCCATTACCGCGGGGTGCGCGGTTTGTCGTCGACACGCAACGTCTGTGGCACGTGGTGGTGCACAACGCGAACACGCCTCGCTACGCCCTGATCACCAGTTTCGAAAGTGGCCCGGCACTCGAGCGCTGGATCGCCGCCGAACGCGCAGCGTAGTTTTCGGGCGCCGTTCGTCAGGCGCGATTGGTGGCGACGATCTCGGCGATGTCGCGCATGATCGCACTCAATTGGAAGTCCTTCGGCGTGTAGACCGCGGCGATGCCCGAAGCCAACAACGTGGGACGGTCTTCTTCGGGGATGATGCCGCCGACGACCACCGGCGAGTCCACGCCTTGTGCGCGCAACTGATCCAACACTGCCGGGACCAAGGCCATGTGCGAACCCGAGAGAATGGAGAGACCAATCACGTCGGGATCTTCGTC
>RHCK01000061.1 GCA_010030605.1 Acidimicrobiia bacterium | reverse complement strand
GAGAAACTCCGACGAATTTGTTGGAGTTTTTTTTTGACTATCCATTTTCTAAGTTGCAGATGTTATTATCAGGGGACATCATGTACGCTTCTTTATTCTCAGCATCCGTTTTTGGTATCGGTGCATTTCGTGTGCACATTGAAACACATCTTGAAAATGCAGTACCAATGTTTCTCATGGTAGGCCTTCCTGATTCTGCAGTTCGTGAATCCAAAGAACGAGTGTCTGCTGCAATCAAGAATTCAGATCTGCCTTTTCCCTTAAAGCGCATCACGGTGAATCTTGCTCCCTCGACGCACCGCAAGACCGGCACCGCGCTCGATGTCGCGATGGCACTCGGCATCTTGGCAGCCGATGGTCAGTTGCCCCCGGAAGCATTGGTCGGCGTGGCGGTCATCGGTGAACTCGGTCTCGACGGTTGCATTCGCCCGGTGGCGGGCGTGGCGCCCATGGTGATGTCGATGTGCTCGGCGACCGACCACGACCGACACCTGTCGATGCCCGCGCTCGCGCCGCTCGAGAGTGTGGTGGTTCCCGAATCGAATGTCGACGAGGCTCGCATCGCGCGTCCACCACGCGTGCGAATCGGGCGAACACTGCGCGAACTGGCCGAATGTTTGGTGGGACAGGTTCCGTGGCCCGATGTTCAGGCAACCGTTGCCGCCGATGACGCTTTCCCGCACGATGCCACGGTGCCCGAGTTGGCGGACGTGCGCGGTCAGAACGCGGCGCGACTCGGGCTGGAATTGTCGGCCGCGGGCGGACATCACTTACTGCTCGTCGGTCCGCCCGGTTCCGGTAAAACGATGTTGGCTCAACGATTGCCCGGCATCCTGCCGCCCCTCGACGACCGAACGTCATTGGAAGCAACCTTGGTTCGCTCGGCCGCCGGCGAGCGACTCCCGGCCGGGGGTTTGGTACGCCGCCCGCCCATTCGCATGCCTCACCATTCGGCGAGCACCATCTCGATCATCGGTGGCGGTTCGTCCACGTTGCGTCCGGGTGAGGTCAGCCTCGCGCACGGCGGCGTTCTCTTTCTCGATGAACTCGGCGAGTTCGGGCCGGCCACGCTCGACGCATTGCGTCAACCCTTGGAGAGTGGGGTCATCAGAATCGATCGGGCCGAGACCAGGGTCGAATTACCAGCTCGTTTCACGTTGGTGGCCGCCACCAACCCCTGTCCCTGCGGCGGAGGAGCGCCCGGTGTCTGCGAATGCGACGAAACGGCACTGGCGAAGTATCGGCGACGATTCAGCGGACCGTTCCTCGATCGTTTCGATGTTCGCGTGTTGGTTCATCGCCCGCGGGTGGACGACCTTCTCGGTGAGAGCACGGGTGAAAGTTCGGCCGTGGTGCGCGATCGGGTGTCGATGGTGCGTCGCGTCGCTCTCGAGCGCCAAGGCACGGTGAACGCGATGCTCGCACCGGAGGATCTCGATCGTCACGCGCCCATCGACGTGGCAGCCACGTCGCTGTTGCGGCGAGAATTGGAAGCGGGTCGCCTCACCGGACGCGGATTGCATCGTGTGCGTCGCGTGGCGCGCACCATCGCCGACCGCGACGGCCAACATGATGTGGTGAGCGAGCACCATGTGGCGGCGGCATTGGCGTTGCGCGCCCGCATTGCACCGCGTCGCGGCGACGACCTGCGCCACGCCGTATGACGATCGACTCCGAGGCGAACGAACTCCCGGATTCGAACGAGCAGTTCGCGGCGCGCAGGCTGGCGGAACTCCCGTTCATCACCGCCCATCGACTGCGACTGCTCCTCTCGCATGGCCGACCATCCGAGGTGGCCCACGGATTGCGTGACGGCTTCATCACACCGACTGCGACGTTGAAAACATTGCTCGCGTTTCGACCGACCAATGCGAACGGTCGTACCTTGGCCGAGCTGTGGCGCGAGAACCTTCGTGCGTCCTCGACGTCTCCGACACCGCCGGTCGACGTCGACGTGAGAGTGCGGGGCCTGCCCGGTTACCCCGATTGTTTGGTCGACGATCCGGCGGCACCAGCGGTGTTGTTCTCTCGGGGGAATGTCGCGGCGTTGTCCGCGCGGCGGGTGGCCATCGTTGGCACACGGAACGCCACCGAACATGGTCGGGGAGCGGCGCGACGATTCGGTTCGGAGTTATGTGAGGCGGGGGTGAGCGTGATCTCGGGTCTGGCGCGTGGCATTGATGCGGCCGCGCACCGCGGCGTGTTCGAGTCCGCCGGAGATGGTTGCGCCGTGGGTGTGGTCGCCAGCGGGCTCGATGTGGTGTATCCGCCGGAGCACGTCCAGTTATGGGAGGCGGTGAGCGAACGAGGATTTCTGTGCACCGAATCACCCCCGGGCACGGCGCCGGAGCCGTTTCGATTCCCCATGCGCAATCGCATCATCGCCGGATTGTCCGAGATCGTGTTGGTGGTGGAGTCGCGATTGGAAGGCGGTTCGTTGATCACCGTTCGTGAGGCGTTGAGTCGCGGCGTCACCGTGATGGCCGTGCCCGGAACCACCACCACGCGCGCGTCCCAGGGAACCAACATGCTGTTGCGCGACGGAGCGCTCGTCGCCATCGACACCGACGATGTGCTCATGGCTCTGGGTCTCGACCATCGACGTTCCACGGGTCGATTCGACCCGCGAATTCCGCCCACGGACTTCGACGCGCGGGTGCTCGGACTCTTCGCCGCCGATCCGCTGACACTCGACGACATTTCTTCCTTGGCCCAGCAGTCCTTTGGCGCCTCGTTCGGGTCCACGGCGGTCAGCCTCGGTCGGCTGCAGGCAGCCGGGTGGCTGATGTGCACCGGAGGGTGGTTCGAACGCGTGATGACTTAGCCCGCGCGACGCCGCCGGCACTTGCCACCACGGTGTCGGTACTCTGCGTGCATGGCTCGGTCGGCATCGTCGTCGCCCACGGTCGATTCGCCGTGGAGGATCGTCGACTTCCTGTCGTCGCTCACCGCGGCATCGGCCAACACCAAAGCCGCGTACGCCAGCGACATGGACTCGTTCGTCGAGTGGTGTGCGTCGATGAACCGTGCGCTCCCTTCTGACGTCGATCGACTGTTGTTGCGTCGTTACCTCGCTCACTTGGCGACCGAGCGCTTCGCCAAGCGCAGCATCGCGCGCAAGGCGGCCGCCATTCGTCGCTATTTCGGCTGGGCTCGTCGAACGGCGGTGATTTCGACCGACCCCTCGATCGGTTTGCGCGCCCCATCGGGCGAAGGACGATTGCCGCGAGTTCTCGATGGCGCCGAACTTCAGGGCATTCTCGAACCCGAGATGGCCGTCGACGACGACATCCCCGAGTGGCGTCGGTCGCGTGACGACGCGTTGATGGAGATGTTGTACGGAAGTGGACTGCGCGTCAGCGAGGTGTGTTCACTCGACCTTGGCGGTGTCGATCTGCGCCGGGGCGTGGTGACCGTGTGGGGCAAAGGCGGCAAGGAGCGTCGCGTTCCCATGTCGCAGGCCGCCGTCGAAGCCGTTCGTCGGTGGCAGACGAAACGCAAGGAGGTCTCCTCGGAGGCCACGGGGTCGGCGTTGTTCGTGAACGCACGGGGCGGACGCATCGGCACCCGCGACGTCCGCCGCGTGGTGGATGAGCGCAGCACTCATCCCACGCACCCGCATGCCCTTCGGCACACGTTCGCCACCCATTTGCTCGACGGCGGGGCCGACTTGCGCGCGGTTCAGGAGTTGTTGGGGCACAGCGACGTGGCCACCACCCAGAGATACACGCACGTGAGCAAAGAGCGTCTACGGTCTGTGTACACCAGCACCCACCCGCGGGCCTGATTCCCGGGGGTGACCGACCCTCACGAATCCGGACCGACGCAGATGACCGAACCCGACGAGAAGCCGAGTCGCACGACGCCGGCGATCGAACGCGCCTGGGTTCGCTGGGTCGAGCAACGCGACGAATCCGCGCGCGATCAATTGATCGTCCATTATTCGCCGCTCGTGAAGTTCGTGGCCGGTCGTGTCGCGGCGGGACTTCCCGCAGGCGTGGACACCGGCGAACTGATCGGAACCGGGGTTTTCGGATTGATGGACGCGGTCGATCGATTCGACCCGTCGCTCGGTTGGAAGTTCGAGACGTTCGCCGTTCCCCGCATCAAGGGCGCGATTCTCGACGGTTTGCGCGCGCAGGACTGGGTGCCGCGATCGATCCGAACGAAGGGTCGTCAGATCGAGCAAGCGGTGGCGAAGTTGGGCAACGAATTGAAGCGTGCACCAACGGATGAGGAGATCGCCGTCGAACTCGGAATCACCGATGACGAGTTGGCGAAGTGGCTGAGCAGTTTGGCGGTGGCGAATGTGGGTCCGCTCGATCATGTGGTCTCGGGTGGCGAGTCCGAGCCGCGTCAGTTGCCGGCATCGCGTGACGATGGCCCGGATGCCATCGTCGAGGAGCAGGAACTGCGCCAGTTGATGCGCGCGGAGATTCGCAATCTTCCCGAGCGAGAGCGCACGGTCGTGGCGTTGTATTACGACGAAGGCATGACCTTGGCCGAAATCGGTGATGTGCTCGGTGTGACCGAGAGTCGCGTGTCGCAGATTCACTCCAAGGCGGTCATCATGCTGCGCGCCCGACTCACGTCGGTCGGCATGTGACATTCCGCCCGTCGGGGCGTCGTGCCCACCCCGACACATGTTGGGAATCACCGCACTCCTGTCCGTGTCGACGTTGTTGTTGACGGGCATGGTGCCCACGACGGTCGGGGGCGTCGCGGTCGACTGTCTTCAGCCACCGGTGACGGGTCGCGTGGTGGCGCCGTACGTCGCGCCACCGTGTCCGTATTGCGCGGGCCATCGCACCATCGACTTCGCCAGTGTGCTCGGCGAGGCGGTGGTGTCTCCGGTGGCCGGAGTGGTGACCTTCTACGGATTCGTGGCCGGCCGTCTGTACATCACCATCGACCCCGATCGATCGACGGGCTACGCCGCCGATGTCGTGGTCACGGTGGGTGGCATGATCCTCGATGACGCGGCCGCCGAGGGTCCGAACCCGCGTCGTGGCGACCCGGTGCGTCGGGGCGAGCGGGTGGGCGATGCCGGCGGCTTGCCCGTCAGCCTCAGCGTGCGTCAGGAGGGGCCGCAGCCCCAATACGTGGATCCGACGCCCCTGGTGGGTCGATGGAGATCCGCGGCTCGTCTCGTGCCCCGAACCGGTCGTTTTCGTCCTCCGGCGACCCGACTGGCCTGTCCGGGTGCCCCGAACTCCCGCTAGCCTGCCCAACGGCCCGGAATACCGGTCCGTACCAGTTCACACCGGTCGCATCCTGCGGTCGGCACCTTCGGGTGTCGCGTCGGCCGGTGTCCCTAACCGCAGTCATTGGAGGAAATGTCATGGCCATCGTCACGATGCGTCAACTTCTGGAAGCGCGAGTTCACTTCGGCCACCAGACCCGTCGTTGGAACCCCAAGATGCGTCGATTCATCTTCGGCGAGCGCAACGACATCTACATCATCGATCTGCAGCAGACCCTCGAGCGCATCGAGACCGCGTACGCCTTCGTGCGTGACCTGTCGGCCAAGGGCGGCAACGTGCTCTTCATCGGCACCAAGCAGCAGGCCCAGGATCCCATCGCCGGTTTCGCCGAGAAGTGCGGCATGCCGTACATCAACGAGCGTTGGCTCGGTGGCATGCTCACCAACTTCGAGACCATCCACAAGCGCGTTCAGAAGATGCTCGAACTCGAGCGTCTGAAGGAGACCGGCGAGTTCGATCTCATGCCGAAGAAGGAAGCGCTTCTCAAGAGCCGCGAGTTGGCCAAGTTGCAAAAGAACCTCAGCGGTATCCGCCACATGACCCGCCGCCCCGACGCCGTGTTCATCATCGACACGAAGAAGGAACACATCGGTGTCACCGAGGCCAACAAGCTCGGTATCCCGGTGGTGGCCGTCGTCGACACCAACGTCGACCCCGACCTCATCACGTACCCGATTCCGGGCAACGACGATGCCATTCGCGCCAACGAGCTCATGTCGAAGGTCATCGCCGAGGCCATCATCGAGGGTCGCTACATCGCGTCCAAGCGCAACCCGGGTCTCGTGGCCCCCGAGCGCACCGATGCCGAAAAGGCCGAGTTCGCCGCCGACCAGGCCAAGGCCCGTGCGGCCGCCGCGGCCGCCCAAGCCGAGCGCGAGGCCAAGTTGGCTGCCGCCAAGACCGCCGCTGCCGCGGCCGAGACCACCCCGGAGGCCTGACCCATGTCGTTCACCGCCAAGGACGTTCAGACCCTGCGCCAGTCGACCGGCGCCGGAATGATGGATTGCAAGAAGGCCCTCGAAGCCAACAACGGCGACATGGAAGAGGCCAAGCAGTGGTTGCGTGAGAAGGGCTTGGCCGCCTCGGCCAAGCGCGACGATCGTGAGAACACTCAAGGTGTCGTGGCCCTCGTGGTGTCCGGCAACGTGGGCGCCATCGTGAAGTTGAAGTGCGAGACCGACTTCGTGGCCGGCAGCGATCAGTTCAAGGCCGAGGCCCAGGCTCTGGCCGAGCTGGTGGCTGCCAAGGGCGAAGCAGCCGTCGCCGAGCGCGCGGCGATCCTCGACGACCTGAAGATCACGCTCAAGGAAAAGATCGAGTTGGGTGAGGTGGCCCGCATCGAGGCCGCTCCGGGCAACGTGATCGACAGCTATCAGCACATCCAAGGTGGTCGCGGCGTGAACGCGGTCCTCGTGGAGATCGCGAATGGTTCGGTCGATCTGGCTCACGACATCGCGGTGCACATCGCCTTCGCGCGTCCGAAGTACCTCACGCGCGATCAGGTTCCCGCCGACGTCGTCGAGAAGGAGCGCGCAACTCTCGAGACCATCAGCCGCAACGAAGGCAAGCCGGAAGCGGCGCTCCCCAAGATCGTCGAGGGACGCATCAACGGTTTCTTCAAGGATGTGTGTCTCGTCGAGCAGGCCTACGCCAAGGACGACAAGCAATCGGTCACTCAGGTTCTGGGTGGCGCGAGCATCGTTCGCTTCGCACAGATCGAGATCGGCTGATCATCGATGGCCGCGACCGAGGAGCGTCCTCGTTGGAAGCGGGTCATTCTCAAGTTGTCGGGTGAGGCACTCGCCGAGCCGACGGGTTTCGGTCTCGACACCAACGTGTTGCATCAGGTGGCCACCGAGATCAAGGACGTGCGCGAGAACCTGAAGATCGACATCGCCGTCGTCGTGGGTGGTGGAAACTTCTGGCGCGGATTGAAAGGCGCCGGTCAGGGAATGGATCAGGCGCAAGCCGACTTCATGGGAATGATCGCCACGGTCATGAACGGCCTGGCCCTGCAGGATGCTCTCGAGCGTGTGGGTCAGCACAGTCGGGTCATGACCGCGGTCGAGATGCCCAAGGTGGCCGAGCCGTACATTCGCCGTCGCGCCGAACGCCACATGGAGAAGGGTCGCGTCGTGATTTTCGCCGGCGGAACCGGCAACCCGTTCTTCACTACCGACACCGCCGCCGCGTTGCGGGCCGCCGAGATCGATGCCGAAGCGATTCTGAAGGGAACGCACTCCGGAGTCGATGGCGTGTACACCGCCGACCCGAAGCTGGATCCCTCGGCCACGCGCTACGACCGGGTCTCGCACAAAGAGGTCATCGAGAAGGAATTGCGGGTCATGGACGCCACGGCGATCGCGTTTTGCCGGGACAACAAGATCCCGATCGTGGTCTTCGACGTGAGCACTCCGGGCAACATCAGATCCGTTCTGGAGGGTCAGCGCATAGGTACGCTGGTCGGGTGACAGACGACATCCTCCTCGAGGCCATCGACAAGATGGACAAAGCCGTCGAGCACGCCCAAGCCCAGTTCACGACGGTGCGCACCGGTCGGGCCACCCCCGCCCTGGTCGAAAAGTTGATGGTCAACTACTACGGAGCCGACTGCCCCTTGCAGCAATTGGCCGGTTTTCAGGTTCCCGAGGCTCGGGTGCTGGTCATCAAACCCCACGACCGCGGATCGCTCGGGGCCATCGAAAAAGCCATTCGCGACAGCGATCTCGGCATGTCCCCGTCGAACGACGGCGTGGTCATCCGGCTGAATTTCCCGATGCTCACCGAAGAGCGACGTCGGGACTACGTGAAATTGGTGAAGAATATGGCCGAGGACGGTCGCGTGGCCGTCCGCAACGTTCGTCGCGACGCGCGCAAGCAACTCGAGACGGCCGAGAAAGCCGGAGACATCTCCGCCGACGAACTCGAGCGGGCCGAAAAGGAACTGGACAAGATCACCCACGACCACGTCGAGCACATCGACAAGGCCGTGCAGC
>RHCK01000007.1 GCA_010030605.1 Acidimicrobiia bacterium | reverse complement strand
GCACACCGGCGCGCAACAGCAAGCGATAGAAGTTGATTCCCTCGTCCCGAAGCGGGTCGCACTCGTTCACGCTGATCACGGTGCGGGGCAACCCGCGCACGTCGTCCTCGGTGGCAAAGCTGGGCCACGCCAACGGGTCGCGTCGATCGAACGCGTCGATTCCGTAGCCCATGCGACCGTTGTTGTTGTGGAGGTTCAGAAAGATTCCGTTGTTCTCAATCGACGACGGGCACTCGGGCGTCGGCCACTGCCCGGCAATGTACGGACAAAACGCGTACAAGCCGGAGATGATTCCAATGTCCCCGTCCTTCAACAGTTTCATGCCTGTCGCCAAAGTGAGGTTTCCACCACCGCTCTCTCCGGCCACCACGATGCGGCGCGCGTCGACACCCAACGACGAAGCATTGGCAACCACCCAACGCAGTCCGGAAACACAGTCGTTCAGCCCAGCGGGGAAAGGTGCGACGTCGGGCAACGACGACGGGGATACCGCGTTGCGGAAATCGACCATGACCACCACCACACCCTTGGCGGCCAACAATTTGCCCCAACCGCTGTAGTTGCCGTCGAAACACGACAGTGACGCCATGCCACCGCCGTGGATGTAATAGATGCACGGCAACACGGCGTCGGTGTCGGGCCGCAAAACGCGAAGGGTGATGGAGTTTCCGTCGGGTTGGGACGTCACGGTCTCGACGTGAATGCGCAACCCTTTGGTCGGAGCGTTTTCCTCGGAATCACACACCGCCATCACCGAGCGGTACATCTCCGCCGAGGCCAATCCTTCGGGCGTGTTGCTTCGCTCCAACAACGTTGCACGGTCCGGCACATCCGGGGCCTGGAAACTCGGCATCATCGCCAGGAGCATCTTAATACGTGGGTCGATGCGCGGGTCTTCGGCTGGATTGACGGTCATGACTCCCCCTTGTGTCGTGATCCACCTTAGTGAAACCCCGTCACTCGCCGGACAATGCGAAACTCAGCCACGGCCTCGACCGCGCCTAGTCTTTGCGCGTGCCCCATCCGACTCGTATCGCACTCGTTCGACGACCCGGCTCCCGACTCAGCGAAGGCATCGTCACCCACATCGATCGCTCCCCCATCGATGTCGATCTGGCGATGACCCAATGGACCAACTACGTGAACGCGGTGCGCGATGCCGGTTGGCGAATCATCGAGGTTCCGCCCGCCGACGATTGCCCCGACGCCGTGTTCATCGAGGATCCGGTGGTGCTCTATCGCGGCACGGCCATCATCACCCGACCCGGAGACGACGCTCGCAAGCCCGAGACGATCGGCGTGGAGCCGATCGTCACCGAACTCGGTTGTCGCATCGAACGGATCATTGCTCCGGGCACCATGGACGGTGGCGACGTCTTGAAGGTCCCTCACCCCGATGGCGACACCATTTATGTCGGCCTTGGTGGCCGCACGAATCCGGAGGGACTGCGCCAATTCGCCGCGATCGTCGAACCGATGGGCGCCCGAGTGATCGGGATTCCACTGTCGAAGGTCCTTCATCTGAAGTCGGCCGCCACCGCCTTGTCCGATGGCACGATCGTCGGTTGGCTACCCGGACTCGACTCCACCGATGCCTTTCCCACGTTCGAGGCCGTCACCGAGGAATCGGGCGCCCACGTGGTTCTCCTCGAACCGGATCTCATCTTGATGGCCGCCGATGCTCCGAGCATGGCTGCCTCGTATCGCGCACGCGGTTACCGCACCATCGAGGTGGACATCAGCGAGTTCATCAAACTCGAAGGTTGCGTGACCTGCCTGTCAGTTCGTGTTCGCGAACTCCCTTGATCAGGCCCCACGCATCCGATACCGCATGATGTCGTCGACTTTGACGGTCGATCCACAATCGCGACTCGCCGCCAACACCTCGGGACGGGTGAGCGTCGCGGTGTCGAAGTAGTCGGCCGCGTAGACGGTCGATCCATCGCGATAACGGCGGACGCTCGTTCCTCGAGTCATCGGCACGCGCGCACCGGTGGATGTCACCGCCGTTTGCACCCATTCCTGCACGTACACCGAGCCGTCGTTCAACTCCGGCCCCACCGGGACGAACTCGATGTTGCCGACTCGGGGCATGATGTCCATGATCCACGCCGTGATCTCGTCACGACCATGGAACTCGCCGAAGATCGGATCGATGTACACCGAATCGGTGGGATGGAATTGTTGACAGTCGGCTTCGAAGTCCACTTCCGAGCACACCGTGACTCGTGTTCGTTCGTCACGGTCCCATTCGGCCGGCGACGGCGAATCGGGAATCGGTGCCGCCTCCGATCCATCCGGTGGCGGGGTTCGAAATGATCCGGTGTCGTACACGTCGCAGGCCCAGGTGATCCAACCATCGCGATAGCGGCGAACGCTGACGCCCTTGGACAAAGGGATGGTTCCCTCTCCCGCTCCGATCGCGGCCATGTTCGCGAACATCTGCCACTCGTCCACCGACGTGATGCCCTCGCCGTCGTCGAGGAACGCCGGTTCTTGCGTGGGAACGAAATCGATGAACTCGATCTGGGCCATCGTGGGAACCAACCAAGCACGAATGTCCTTCTGACCGAAGAACGAGCCGTAAATGGCGTCGAAGTAGCGGGAGTTGGTCGGATGCATGAAGTCGGCCATCAACTGGATTCCGAGCCTCCCCAACGACGGATGACCCAGAGCCGACAACATCTCGGGCACCGACAAACCGCTCGGGGCATCCACCAACCGTTCGATGCTGGTTTCCTGACCGACGATGCCAGCCAGAAATCGTTTCGCGAAATCCTCGACATTCTTTGTCGGTGCACCACTCATTGCAATGTTCCCTTCGTTGTTGAGGACGATCTGACCGTCGTCGGATTCACCACAAGTTGGCGTCAACGAGTCGGCCGGGCCAACGTTCCGGGTCGGGCGCCCGTGTCGGCGTCGAATCGTCGCGTCACGTGTCCCCGCACCATCGTGGCCAGATAACCCGTGACGGGCTGGATCAAGCGGGTGCCGCCCGCGGGAAGGTCATGGAACGCCTTCGGTGGCGACACCGAGAGATTGTCGAAGTCGATGACGTTGATGTCGGCCCGCAAACCCGGAAGCAATCGACCTCGATCCGAATACCCGTAGAGATCGGCATTGCGCGAGGTCTGCTTGGCCACCAGGAACTCGAGCGGAATACGTTCGCCCCGATGACGATCGCGAGCCCAGAACGTCAATTGCGTCGTGGGCATCGTGGCGTCACAAATGAGGGTCACGTGCGCGCCGGCGTCGCTCAAACCGGTGACGGTTTCGGGATGCGTCAGCATCTGCCGCAACACTTCCTGATTCTCGTGAACATCCGGTCCACCCATGAGGGCGCACATTGCCGCACCGTTCTGCTCCAACAAAAAGTCGTACAACACGCTCAGGATCGGCTCGCCAGTTGCCGCGGCTCGGGCGCCGAGCATCTGCGACGGGTCCGGCTCGTAGTCCACGGGGTCTCCCAGCGGATACAACATCGGAGCCGCCATCTGAAAAAGGTTGTACATGTTGGCCATCGAGCCCGGCTGTTCCACCGGAACATCCGCCTCGGACAGAATCGCGGCCTTCACCTCGGGCTTGGCCATCTCTCGTGCGCGTTCGGCCAAGGGCAGGTGCGCGAGTTTCATGTACGTGGGACGACGTTGGAACGCGTGGTAGCCGGAAAGTCCGGATGCCAAACCGATCGGACGCGACGACACTTGCGGAAAGAGTTGGGCTCCACTTTGATTCGCGTCGATCACCATGTCGAGCAACTTCTGCCAGGTGTCGGGGGCGTAGTCGGGCGACTTCACCAACGTGAACGTGACCGGACGATTACTGCGACGTGAGAACTCCGCCATCAGGGCCAGTTCGCTCTCGGGCGTGAACCGCTCTCCGCCAAGTCCCTCGAGTTTGCCGACGGTGCCGGCCGGAATCATCTCGAAGACGCCACAACCAGCGGCCTTCATGGCCGAGGACAGCGCATCGATCTCGACGTCGGGCGCGAACGTGCCCGGAACCGGGGATCCGTCGAGCGCACGATGGCCGATCGTTCGCGACGTGCTGAAACCGGCTGCCCCCGCTCGCAACGCCTCGGTGACCAACCGGGACATTTCCACCAGATCGTCGGGAGTGGCGTCCTCGTTGCGCGCACCTCGTTCACCCATCACGTAATAACGCAGGGCGCCGTGAGCGATCTGCGCTCCGATGTCGAGCGAGTAGCTGCGACTCGCGATGTAGTCCATGTACTCGGGAAACGATTCCCAACGACCCCACTCGATGCCCTCGTACAAAGCGGTGCCCGGGATGTCCTCGACTCCCTCCATCAACTCGATGAGGATTTTCTCGCTTCCCGGCCGAACCGGAGCGAATCCGACACCGCAGTTACCCATGACGATGGTCGTCGCACCGTTTCCGGCGGAGGGATCCATGACGTCGTCCCAACTCACCTGACCGTCGTAATGCGTGTGCACGTCGACCCAACCCGGAGTGACGATTGCGCCGTCGGCATCGATCACCTCGCGGGCCGATTCGGTGATGCTGTCCCCCACCTGAACGATGAGACCGTCGCGCACTCCGATGTCGCCACGACGTTGCGACGCGCCAGTTCCGTCGACGATCGATCCGCCCTTGATGACGTAGTCGAGCATGATTCCCCCCTAATTGCGGTCCCCCGACCGCTCGCCACACTCTATTTGCGTCGCGCCTCGAGATATTTCATCGAAGCGGCCCGGCTCTCCGGATCTCGCATCGCGTACACCAATGAATCGGCGTCCTGAACGCTGCGCCCGGTTCCCGCCATTTCTTCCGTCACCGCGTTCACATGGGCCTTGGTGGCGCGCAACGCGTACGCGGGTTTCGTCGCCAAGGACGTCGCCAACTCGTCGACATGACGTTCGAGCTCGTCCTCGGCCACCACGGTGTTGATCCAGCGCAGCGACTTGGCCTCGTTCGCCGTGAAGGGCCGACAGGTGAGTACCAATTCCTTGGTCACCGCGGGTCCCAATTCCCGTACGAGTCGCGGAATACCGCCCCACGCCAACGGGATACCCAAATCGACTTCGGGGATGGAGAAGAGGGCACCTTCGCTGGCCACTCGCAAATCGCAGGCCGCCACCAACACCGCGCCTCCTCCGATGCAACGACCCCGTACGGCGGCGATCGTCAATTGCGGAACGTTGGTGAGCGCATCGGTGGCCAAGCGCCCCAGGTCCGCTCCATCACGAGGATTGCCGGATGCTGGAGCGGCGAAATCACCGAGGTCGAATCCGGCCGAGAATGCACGACCCTCGCCGATGACCACCACAACACGAATGTCGGCCCGCGAATGCAACCAGCCGCACAACGCCACCAACTCGGCGAGAAGTTCCGCCGACAACGCATTCAGGCGGGTCGGGCGGTCGAGGGTGATGCGTCCCACCGAACCCGACTCGGTCCACCGCAGACAATTCATCGATGGGAGTGGTGCAGGGAGTCCAGCGTCGGAGTTCATGGGTCGCAGTCAATCGGGTCGATCGACAAGGCGACTCAGATGAATCGACGAACCGCTTGGATGCGAGCGGCCGAGGGCAGCGCGGAGATCCGAACCACGGAACCGGTGTTGGGAGCTTCGATCCATTGGGTCGAACTGATCGCGATACCAACGTGACTGATTTGAGTCGGGTTCTTGGTGGAGAAGGTGAAGACCAGGTCGCCGGCTTGGATGGGCGTCGTCTTCCAGTCGATGGCCACACCCAACTTCGATTGAGCCAAGCTCTGGTGCGGCAACTTGATGCCAACCGTCGCGTAACTCGCCTTGGTCAGACCCGAGCAGTCGTAGGTCGCCGGACCCGCCGTGGCGAACACGTACGGCTTACCCACTTGGGCTCGGGCGAATTCGATCACCTGCTGAACCATCGTCGATGTCGACGGATTCGCTCCGGCAACGGGGGCCGACGGGGTGGACGCACCCGAAATCGACGTCGATGTCGCCGCGCCAGCCGGCAACGCGATCACTTGACCGGGGACGATCACGCTCGAACGAGTGAATTTGTTCGCGGCCAAGAGAGCCGCCAATGACACCTTCGACTTCGAGGCGATGAGCGACAACGAATCGTTGCGCTGCACGACGTAGGTCGCACCGGCAGCCGACGCAACCGACATTGACGCCGACGATGAAGCAGACGGCGACACGGACGGCGACGAGACGGGCTTGATCGTGGCCGAATCGGGCAACTTGATGATCTGACCGGGCACGATGACGCTGGTTCGCACGAACCCGTTCACGGCCAACAAGTCGTTGATCGGAACGTTCACCCGTGAGGCGATGCGCGACAGCGAATCGTTGTTCACGACGACGTAGGTGAGCCCCATCGATGACGTCGCGGACGATGAAGACGACGACGAGGATGACGAAGACGACGACGTCTTGGTGCTCTCGGCGAGCGCGCCGGGCACACCGACCACGCCGAGCGTGATCGCGGCCGACAACGACATGAGTGCCGTTCGCCCGAGTCGTGTCATCCTCCGTTTCACGAGGAGGGGTATCGTCCGTGCCTTGCCGGACCTTTACGAAATTTCTCCCGAGAACGCCGAAATCACCTCGTGACCACGGGATTCACCTGAATCGGCGATGGATCAGTCGCGGATCTTTCGATCCATGTTCTGGTGGTAGATCGCGATCTTGAATTCGCGCTCGGACAGGATCTGGCGCGTGAAAGCACTCGACTTTTTCGAGCGCGCCATCTGCGTGTAGATGCTGATGTCCTCGCCCACGACGCGCTTCAACTCTTCCCAATGCGCCATCGTTCGCTTCCAGTACTCCGCATACGCAGGGTCGGTCTGATCGCCGGGGTACACGATTTCCCAGCACAGGAAACGCGTGCGATCGACACCGAGAGGAATCGGCTGAAACACCTGAATGTGCTCCGGATTGCAGTTGAAAACCGTGTTCGGGAACACCACGTAGTGGCAGATGGAATTGCGATGATGATCGAAGTCCTCGTCGGAAAGTTTGTCGAGATGAGTCGGACGCGGGACGAAACACATGAAGTTGTCGCCCACCACGTGAAACGAGGAACACCGCGCGGCCTTCGTGAACTCCGCGGGCACATGGTGCAACTCCGTCACGTGGTACACCTCATTGAACCCATCCACGATGGCCTTGTAGTTCACCGGAACATCCCACTCCACGACATCGTGAACGATCATGTCTTCCATGCGAAACGCCCCGAGATCACCGGAGATTTCGGGTCCGATCGATTCCAAGAGAGGCACGGCTTTGTCGGGTCCGGCCAAGTTGAACCACACCCAACCACCCCACTCCTCCACGGCCACCGCGGGAGAATGAGCCGAGGCCAGCACCACCGGATCGAAGTCCTCGCGTTCCGGAACTCCCACCAACCGCCCGCGGGTGTCGTACACCCAACCGTGATACGGACACGTGAACCGACGCGCGCCACAGCCGGACTTCTCCGTCACGAACGACGGCCCTCGGTGGCTGCACACGTTGTGGAATCCGGCCATCGATCCGTCGCTCTGGCGAACCATCACGATGGTCTCGTCGTGTCCCTCGTACGAGATCCAATCGCCGGCGTTGCGCACTTTCTCGGATCGACCACCGATCATCCAATGTCGTCCGAGAACTCGTTCGCGCTCCAACTCGTACCGCACCGGGTCGCGATAAACACTGGCGTCCATGACGCTCGGGCCGAACTCCGGGACACTCTTCACGCTTCCACCCAAACGAGCGGGCAAGGAGCCCCTGGTCGCCACATGCACGGGGGAACCACCGGTCGGGTCGGTTCGTTGATCGGTCATGTCCCACCTCCTGAGTGATTCATGTCTAGCGGACTTGTTCGGTCAGAATTGAACCATGCTGTCGGGCCAGACCTCCTCGGAACTCCCTGAACCGAAGCTTCACCTGCCGATTCATCGACTCTCGGCTCATCGCTTCGGAGTGTCGCGTTGCTGCTGATCGCCGGAATGAGCGACCGCGTGCCGTTGTCGCTCGTCGGGGATTATGCCCGGCGAGTCGAGAAGCTCGGCTATGACGTGCTCCACGTGCCCGAGACGATCCATGACTCGATCACGGTGTCGATACTCGCGTTGCAGGCCACCACGCGTTTGCGAGTTCAAACCAGCCTCACGCTGGCGTTTCCCCGAAGTCCCATGCTTCTCGCCTTGCAGGCCTGGGATGCTTCGGCCACGAGCGGCGGACGCTTCGATCTCGGACTGGCCACGCAGATCCGCCAGAACATCGAAGGTCGTTTCGGCGTGTCGTGGTCCGATCCGTTGCACCGCATGGAGGACTACGTCACCGTGGTTCGAGCGATCTGGAAGTCCTTTTCCGACGGTTCACCGTTGAACATTCGTACCGCCTCGTACACCATCGATCGTTTGCAGCCCTTCTTCAATCCGGGACCCCTCACCCACGATGCGCCCCGCATCCTTCTCGGTGGGGTCAATCCGCGGGCCATCGAACTGGCCGGTCGTTGCGCCGATTGGTTCGTCACTCACCCGACGAATTCGCATCCTCGTTTCGTGCGCGAACGAGTGTCCCCCGTCATCGATGGGGTGAAGCGAACGGTCTCGGATCCCCTTCGCATCATCACCGCATCACCGCTGATCACCGGTCCGACGGCGACCGACGTCGATCGCAGTCGTGAGAGTCAGCGTGCGGTGTTGGCGTTCCTGTTCTCGACTCCCGCATACCAACGTTCACTCGAAATGTTCGGGTGGTCGGACCTTGGACCACGACTTCGTGGCATGACCCGCGCCGGCGATTGGTCCTCGTTGGCCACTCTCATGTCCGACGATGTCCTCGACACCCTTCTCCCGACGGGCACCTGGGACGAGATCCCCAACATCCTGAACGAGTGGTACTCCGGCTTGGTCGACGGCCTCCTCGTGCAACCGCCCGAAGACACCGAACTCGACGATCGATTTCGAACGGTCCTCGAGCGCATCGGGGACATCGAGCCTCGTTCGAGTTGAGCGCTCGCGTTCGAGAAGCCCTCGATCTACGACGCCTCGCCAACGATCTGCTCGACGTACGGGGTCAGCGACGCCGCATCGAGACTGCCCTGCACACGCGTCCGTTGGCCGGCTTCGTCGATGAAGACCCATGCCGGCTGAAACGGCACGCCATAACGGGCGAAGACGGCTCCGGTGCGATCATCGATGCTCGGAAATGACAATCCGTGGCGATCGATGAAATCGATCATGTATTCGGGAGAGCCGTTCCACGCCACGCCGTAGAAATCCACCCGATCCCCGAACCGCTGGTACGCCTCCTCGACCGAGGGGGCTTCGTTGTTGCACTGCGTTCAACCGGGAGCCCAGAACCACAAAACCACCGGGCGATCACCGGCCTCGGGATTCGTCGAATCGCTCACCAACAATGTCGAGGGATCGACGGTCGCGTTGCCGCCGACGGTGGTGGTCACGTCGACTGCCGCTGAACGACTCGTTCCCGAACCGCACCCCGAGGTGAGCATGACCACGGCGCACATGGACACGACGCCGAGTCGGATTCGCCAAGTCATGGTCGAACGGTAGACGCATCCTCGACGGTCGTCGTATCCGGAGGTCGAGAAGCGTTCGTGACGATGGCCACCCCGACCAGAATCACCGGCAAGGCGATCGCCATGTTCGCCGAGACCGTCTCGTCGCTGAAGACCACACCGAGCAACACCGCGATGGCGGGGTTGATGTAGGCGTAACTCATGGCCAACGGGCCACTCACGTTGCCGATCAGATACGTGAACGCCGAGAAGGCCACGATCGAGCCGAACACCACCAGATATCCGACGGCCAACCCACTTCGCAGACTCGGCGCGTCGAAGTTCTCTCCGGTGATCATCGACAGAACGATGAATCCGCACGCGGCTGACGCCATTTCCAGTGCCGTGGTCATCGGTCCGTCCGGCATGTCGATGCGTCGACTGAGAGCCGAGCCGAAGCTCCATGACACGCACGCCACGAACACCAACGACACTCCGCTCCACGAACCCGACAGCCCGTCGTCGGAAACGAGCACCAGAACTCCGAGCAATCCGATCGACATCCCGACCCATTGCATTCGATTGGGCCAGGTCCTCCAAAGGCCTCCCCACAACGCCATCATCATCGGCTGGATCGCGATGATCGTGGCCACGAGCCCCGAATCGACGCCGCGATCCTCGGCCAAGGTCACCATGCCCAGTCCGCCGATCAGCAACAAGAGTCCGATACCGCACGCGTTTCGGACTTGGCGCTTCGACGGCCATTGGCGGCCACGAAGGCGCAGGAACATGAGCATGAACGTCGAAGCGACGACGAAACGCATCCCTTGCATGGCGAAGGGCGGCAACGTCTCGAGACCGATCTTGATGGCGAGATACGTCGATCCCCAGATCACCCACACGGCGGCCAGCGACACCACGGTGAGACGTCCGAACGCGCGGGGCATGAACCCATTGTCGCCGACGACCTCGTGGCTCGGAGAATCCCCGCCGATACCGTACGACCCGTGACCGCGCACGGTACGTCGACTCCACAACTCTGCGTGCTCGGGGACTTCGCGTGGGACGTGCTCATCCGTACCAACAGCGAGCTTCTGCGAGGGGGCGACACCTTTGGCGAGGTGATGTTGACTCCGGGAGGAAGTGCGGCCAACGTTGCCGTCTGGGCCAGCCGATGCGGAACGCCGACGCGCTTCGTCGGCAAGATCGGGCGCGATCGTTTCGGACAACTCGCCCAGGAAGATCTCGAGCGTGAACGGGTGGTGGCTCACCTCGTCGAAACCGAGGCTCATTCCACCGGATCCGTGGCAGTGTTCGTCGACCACACCGGACAACGCTCGATGGTGTCGGGACACGGTGCGGACTTCTACCTCATGCCCTCGGAACTACCCGCCGACGCGGTGGCATCGGCCGCCCATCTGCACCTCACCGCATGGTCCTTCTTCACCGACCCCCCGCGTTCGGCCGCCCGCACCGCCGCACGCATGGCTCGATCGGCCGGAGCAACGGTGTCGTTCGACCCGGGCTCGTTTCAAATGATCCAAGAGATGGGTGTCTCGAATTTCCTCGCAGTGTGCGCCGATCTGGACTTCGACATCGTGCTTCCGAACAAGGAAGAAGGTCAGGTGCTCACCGGAGAGACGAATCCGGCCGAGATCGCCGAGGGCCTCACCAAGATCTTCCCCGGGGCGTTGGTCGTGTTGAAACTCGACGCCGAAGGAGCGCTCGTTCACGATGGCGAGCGAACCACCATGATTCCGCCGGCCACCAACAACTTGGTCGATGCCACCGGAGCGGGTGATTCGTTCGCCGGTGCGTTTCTCGCTCATCATCTCGATTCGCGATCGCCCATCGAGGCGGCGCGTTTCGCCACCAAGGTGTCCGCTTGGGTGATCGAGCACATCGGTGCGCGTCCCTCGCCGGACGGCCGCCTGCGGACGTTGCTCTCCGCCCAACGCTGAGAAAGGATTCCTGAACATGGATCTCGGAATTGTCGGACGTCGAGCGTTGGTGACCGGCGCATCGAGTGGACTGGGATTGTCCACCGCCCGTGCGTTGGCCGCCGAAGGTGTGAGCGTGATGTTGGTGTCGCGCGATGTCGATCGGCTGGTCGAGGCCGCCGCGACCGTCATCCCCGCACACGGCGCGAGCGTCCACGTGCACGCCGCCGATGTGAGCGACCCATCGGCGGTGTCGACCATGGTTCGATCCGCCCACGAAGCTCTCGGCGGCATCGACATCTTGATCGCGAACGCCGGCGGTCCACCACCGGGCACGTTCGCCTCCACCCCGTTCGACGCGTACGAGGCCGCTCTCAAACTGAATCTGCTCTCGACCGTGGCCATGTGTCGCGAGGTGGTTCCGATCATGAAAGAGAACGGTTGGGGGCGCATCGTCGCCATCACCTCCACGTCGGTGCGCGAGCCGATCGAGCACCTGATTCTTTCCAACACCGCGCGCGCCGGTCTCACGGGATTCCTGAAGACACTCGCGCGCGAAGTCGCCGGCCACGGCATCACCGTCAACACCGTTCAACCGGGCTTGCACCTCACCGGGCGACTCGCGGCGCTCTATCCCGATCCCGCGGCGTTGGCGAGCACGATTCCAGCCGGCATGGTGGGCGACCCGGATGACTTCGGGCACGTGACCGCGTTCGTGTGCTCGGAACACGCGCGGTTCATGACCGGCGTGTCATTGCCCCTCGATGGTGGAGCGCTGCGCGGACTTCAGTAAACGTCAGGCGCGTGCCGCGGCAACGTTGCGCACGACCTCGACCACCTGATCGGCCGGAGCGCCCGGTCCGAGAACGGCGGCGATGCCGGCAGCGGTGAGTTCTTCCACGTCCTGGTTCGGCACGATTCCACCGAGCACCACGGGGATGTCGGACCCTCGGTCACGGATGGCTTTCACGACGAGCGGAGCGAGCGTCATGTGCGCCCCCGACAACATCGACAGACCGACCACGTCGACGTCCTCGTCGACCGCGGCCGCCGCCACCGTCTCGGGTGTCTGGAACAGACCGGTGTAGATGACCTCGATACCGGCGTCGCGCAGGAGACGAGCGACCACCTTCACCCCGCGGTCGTGACCGTCGAGCCCGACCTTGGCCACGAGCACGCGCAACGATTCCTGAGTCATGTGAATTCCCCGTTCCTTCTCAGATCGTCGGGACTTCGACGTGACGGCCGAACACTCCGGCCATGGTGTTCATCATTTCGCCCACGGTCACGTAGGCCAACGACGCATCGATCAGGGCCGGCATCAAGTTGACCTCGGGGTCGACGGCGTCCTTCGCCAAACGATCGAGGGCATCCTGCACGGCGGCGTCGTTGCGATCGGCGCGCACCTGAGAGAGACGTTGACGCTGCTTGGTCTCGTCCTCGTTCGTGATCTTGAGGATGGCCAAGTCGTCGTCATCGTTGCCTTCGAGGAATCGATTGACGCCCACCACGATGCGCTCTCCGCGGTTGAAGTTGCGTTCCAACTCGTACGCACTGTCGGCGATGCGACCCTGGAACCAGTTTTCCTCGATGCCGGTGATGCAACCTTCGAGGATGGACCCGCGACCCATTTCATCGATGTGCGCGAAGATCTCCTCGGCGCGACGCTCCATCTCGTCGGTCAAGGATTCGACGAAGTACGAACCGCCGAGCGGATCGGCGACGTGAGCCACGTTCGTCTCGTACGCGATGACTTGTTGGGTGCGAAGCGCGATTCGGGCGGCTTTCTCGGTCGGCAATGCGAGAGCTTCGTCCATCGAGTTGGTGTGCAACGACTGCGTTCCGCCGAGAACTCCGGCCAAGGCCTCGATGGCGGTACGAACGATGTTGACCTCGGGCTGCTGGGCGGTCAAGGAAACACCGGCGGTCTGGGTGTGGAAGCGCAACTGCATGGAACGCTCGTTGGTCGCTCCGTAACGCTCCTTCAACCAGCGTGCCCAGATGCGACGGGCGGCGCGGTACTTGGCGATCTCTTCGAAGAAGTCGATGTGCGCGTTGAAGAAGAACGACAGACGCGGGGCGAACGAATCCACGGGTAGCCCGGCCTGGCGCGCCAATTCGACGTAGGCGAAACCGTTGGCCAAGGTGAACGCCAATTCCTCGGCCGCCGTCGAGCCGGCTTCACGGATGTGGTAGCCCGAAATGGAGATCGAATGCCAACGCGGCATCTCGGCCGCGGTGAACGCCACCGTGTCACGCACCAGTCGCATGGACTGACGTGGCGGGAAGACGAACTCCTTCTGCGCCTGATACTCCTTCAAGATGTCGTTCTGCAGGGTGCCACCGAGTTTGGCGCGCGGCACTCCGGCCGTTTCGGCTTGCGCCACGAACATCGCCAACATCACGGCGGCCGGCGAGTTGATGGTCATCGAGGTGGTGATGCCGCCGAGGTCGATGTCGGCGAAGAGGTCGCGCATGTCGGCCAAGGTGTCGATCGCCACGCCGCAGCGACCGACTTCTCCGAGAGCCATCGGGTCGTCGGAATCGAGACCCAACAACGTGGGCATGTCGAACGCCGTCGACAAGCCGTCACCGCCAGCCTTGATGATTTCCTTGAATCGCTGGTTCGTGTCGATCGCGGTGCCGAACCCGGCGAACATGCGCATGGTCCACAACTTGCTTCGATACATCGAGGCGTACGGGCCACGAGCGTAGGGGTACTGACCGGGGAACTCGCCGTCCTCGGGGCCGTACACGGGCTCGAGCGGGATGCCCGACATCGTCTGGAACGGACCTTCGCGCAGACGCGAGTCGTCGAATGCCTTTTGCCACTGTTGCCGGGGAGTGTTCACGCCCCCATTGTGGCGGGGATTCAGCCGGATACTCCACCCGAGCCGTCGGTATCGACCCCGTTGGCTCCGTTGCGTTCGGCTTGTGGCAACACGCACTGCTCGGTACCGCCCGGCATTCGGTGACGATTGCGCGCCACCACGCGGTAGACCACGGCGGCGAGGGAACTGATGCCGGGCAACAGCAGAGCGCGCCCGATCACCGACCAAAGCCCCCCACCATGGATGAGCGTCCGGGCGATGGCCCGATGGCCGGAGGCGATCGCACCGTCGGGTTCGACCCATTGAACCGCCGTCTCGCACATCTCGGCCGTCAAGCCCAACTGAGCGAGGTCGGTTCGCTGCCACGCGACGATGTCGGGGCGGCGCGAGATTCGGCGTTCGATGAAACGAACCGAACGCGTGCAGAACGCGCAGTCGCCGTCGTACACCAACACCGGGGACAACCGCAGATTCACGATGTCAGTGTGCCATCACCGGCGCAAAGAAGCACCACGAAACGCTTCGATACGGTCGGGAGATACAGCTTGGTGATTCAACGGCGAACGCGCAAAGTGCGAATCTGGAACGGGCGCATATCGATGGTCGCATCGGTTCCGGACCCGACGACCGCGGCGCCCGACAATGGTGTCTCGAGGGCGTCGCAGTCGATGATCTCGACGGCCGGTTCGGTCATCGTCAATCGTCCCGACGTTCTGCCCCCACGGGTTTCCCAGAGACGCACGATCAGGTCGTTCGAACCATCGTCGGCCAACTTGAGTGCGCTCACCAACGATCCGGGGGATTCCCAACGAACGGGCGGTGTCGTCACCATCGGAGTACCCCGAAGAATGCGTGGCGGATGCGCGATGCGGGCCGCTTCGCGCTCCAACGAACCATCGGCGATCGGGTCGCCCAACGTCACGAGGTATGCCCATTCCAGCCGTTGACGTCCGCGGTCGGCCATGGGATCGGGGAACAGAGGCGCCCGCAACAACGTCATGCGCAACTCGTTTCCACGGACGTCGTAGCCGCGTGGACCATCGGCCATCAACGAGAAGCCGACTCCCGGTTCACCGATGTGAACGTATCGATGCGCGCACGATTCGAATCGAGCGAGATCCCATGATGTGTTGGAGTGCCGACCCCGACGAACGTGGCCGAATTGTGTTCCGCACACCGCGTCGCGAGCGAACACGTCGACCGGAACTCGCAATTGCACGCGATGTTCGGGCTCGCGCCAATCGGCTTCGAGACTCACGTCGACACGTCGCGAGTCCGCGACCACCGACCACCGCATCGTGAATCGAGACGAGCCGATCGCGAAGTCCGCCGCCACCACCACGCGCAGGTCGTGCTCCGACTCCAGGCGAGGAGCGGAGATCGCAACGATTTTGGTGAAGTCGGCATCGGCGTCCGCCATGTCGATGTCCCAAGCGTCGTACTCGGCGGGCGTGTCGCGTCGAATGATCAAACCAGCTCCATCGCCCTGCGACATCAATTCGCGACCGCTGTTCGACTCGATCATCGAGATCAACGAACCCGACGCATCCCACACGACACGCAGGACGCCGTTGTCGACCTCGAGTCCGGTCGATGTGTGTCGCGCCGTGACCGCGGGTCGCGGAATGTCCGCATCGGCGACAACCCGCGCCGAACCGAAAGCGGGAACTTCGACCCAACGTGGGACCCCGTCGACATCGATCACTCCCGAACAGTCGACCGGAGCCGGGTTCATGATCCACGTCGCACCGTCCAACCTCGGACCCAACACGTTGTCGATCTCCTCCTCGATCTCGGCGGCGATGGCAGCGTGTTCGTCCTCGGCATCGCGGTGCACCCAGGCGATCGAAGAACCCGGAATGATGTCGTGAAACTGCTGGGTGAGAACGCGCTTCCACCATTCATCGAGCATCGATGGCCGATGGCGAGCCAACGACGACCACAGTTCGATCTCGTGCAGGAGCCGCTCGCTGTTGCGATTCCCTTGCTTGGTTCCGATCTGCGTGCTGTACGTCCCACGATGCTTCTCGAAGTACATCTCGCCGACCCATGTGGGAGCGATGGTGCCGTACTCGTCCTCGGCTTCGGCGAAGAAACTCGCAACCGTTCCGAATGACACTGACGGGACCGAATCCATCTCTCTCGCCAGTCGGGCGCGGTCGATCATGTGCTGGGTCGGCCCTCCCCCGCCGTCCCCGTGGCCGTAGAGAACCAGCGACATCGTGGCCCCCGCATGATCGGCGAAATTTCGTTCGGCGAATCGCAACTGCGACGGCGTCATCAACGCGTTGTACGTGTCGACGGGGCTGAAGTGCGTGAACACGCGAGAACCATCGATGCCTTCCCACCAGAAGGAGTGATGCGGCATGCGGTTGGTTTCGTTCCAACTCAACTTCTGCGTGAAGAACCAACGTCCTCCGCCGTGTCGAACGATCTGCGGCAACGAACCCGGATAGCCGAAATCGTCGGGCAGGAAGGCCCCGGTGCAACGTTCACCGAACCATTCGACGAAAGCGCGCTGACCGTGCACCATCTGACGCAGCAAGCTCTCACCGGACGGCAGATTCAGGTCGGTCTCGACCCACATGCCACCGACCGGCTCCCATCGACCCTCGCTCACCAACCGAGCCACCTCGGCGAAGACATCCGGGGCGTCCTCGCGCACCCATTCGTAATGTTGCGCCTGACTGTGGGCGAAGACCGCGTCCGGGTTCGCCTTCAACAAATGAACGGCGTTGGCGAAGGTCCGCACGGCCTTTCGTCGCGTTTCGCGTATGGGCCACAACCACGCGGTGTCGAGATGTGCGTGACCGGCGGCGACGATTCGATGTCGGGGCCGAGGACCGCTCGAATCGAAAAGAGGTGCCAGACAAAGTCGTGCTTCGGTCGCGGTTCCCACCACGTCACCGGGAGCCAACACACGTCCGGCGGCGTCGAGGGCTTGGAAATGGCGTGAGCGGTTCGGATCGTTCTCCTCCATGTCGAGCGTGATGTCGATCGCGTTGTGGAGCTCGAGCGCCAATCGCTCGACCTCGGTGTTCACCACACAGATGTCCGCGCGCCGCAATGAATAGAGCGGAGTCGATGGTGCCGTGCGCGGATCACCGAATGGTGTCGGGCCGTATCCGGAGGCGTGTCCCGCGATGACCGGTGTCGCGGCGGCTTCGATCCAAATCTCCACCGAGTTTCCCACGCGACCAACGCCCAGATCGATCGTTCGACGGTCCGGCTGAATGGCGTGCACGATTCGCCCGTCCATCCAGGCGATGGCCTCGGCCTGGAATCCGTCGTAGCGGCCGTTAAAGCCGATATCGATCAACGCGACCAACGGCCGACCGTCGTGCTCGGCCGAAACCGTCGTGGACAATCGGAACCATGTGGTGTGCCATGCTCGCCCCCACGCCTGACCCGGAGCGATCCGCTGACGCGGCGCGACGATGGCCGACGAGAAGTCGAGCGGCTCGAAGGATTCATCGACCGCCTCGACGTCGAATGACCTCGGTTCGACATGAATCATCGGTCGAACACGTTGTGCCAACAGTCGTTGCGCGCGTTGCATGGCGGGCGAGGTCACGCGATGCGCCACGTTGTCATCCTTCCGCGATACGGCCGATGACCGGTTGAGCCGCCCGAACACTCGAATCGAAGCCCGATTCGTACGGAAGCCAACCGTTTCGATCGGGCCAGAGCAGCTGAACCATGCCGAAAACGAATCCGCGATGCCACGCGACCCCCGTGGCGAAGAACGACGCATGAGCCGACATGTCGACCGAGGCGAACACGCAGCGCAGGTCGTTGTCGAACAAACCAACGAGAGGGGTGTCGATCGGAATTCGCACGCCCTCATCCAACTGTCCGGCGACCATGTCGAGCAGACCACTGACCGCGACCGGGGTGAGGCCGAACACCACCACTTCGGGAAAATCGAAACGCTCCGGAAACCCGA
>RHCK01000060.1 GCA_010030605.1 Acidimicrobiia bacterium | reverse complement strand
ATTCCCAGGTGTCCGGGAGGACGTAGTCGGTCGATGTGCGGCCGAGATAAATCTCTCCCAACATGAAGGACTTCCAACTCAATCGTGTCGCGGGGACGCGTTCATTGTTGAGGTAGGTCCAGGGGTACATGGTCCAGGCCAACACCGCGTCGCCGTCGTCGGAGACCAGATCGAGGATCGCCCGTACGGTGCGGGACTGACCGTCACGGGCCGCGTCACGCGATTCCTCGAGACGCGCGAACGAGGTGAACGCACCGGCGCGACTGGCACCATCCCAAAAGAGGGTGCTGCATTGAGTGACCAACACCAGCGCCACGACGGCCAGCACCGGGGCGTGAACGATTCGTTGATCCTGACCGACTCGGGTTTCGCCAGTCCACCGTCCGAGGCGCACGATCGCCGAGGAGATCGACGACACGACCACTGCCAGCATTAGTGCGGTGGGCACCGCGATGACCGAGAAGTAGTGACTCGAGAATCGCTGTCCGAGAGTCAGCTCGATCCATCCCCCGATGAACCATGCACCAATGGCCATCGTCGTCAGTCGTTGCTTCGGGGTCATCGATGTCCATCGATTCCAAGCGAACAGCAAGAAACCCACGATCACGATCACGGATTCCGGTCGCTCGCCGTAGTAGTCGATCATCGTGTTCCAGCCGAGCCCGAGTTGTTCCATGTAGCCACGGCCGGTGCCCTTGCTCATGAATGACGCGTAGGTCCACCATCCGGACCAGAATTCATCGAAACCTCCGCGCAGCAGATACCAGGCGGGTGCCGTCATCACGGCCGCGATCATCGCGCCGATGCCGAGCAGGATCGGTCGGCGAAGGCCAGACTCGCGCCGTCGCAACGCGACGAGAGCCACCACCAATCCGAATGCGGCGAACACGGTGGTGAGAAGAGTCTGAATGGCCAGGCCCAGAATCACGAACGACAGCACCCATGCCCGTCGAGAACGACCGTCGTGCACCCAAAATCGGTCGGACATGGTGATGGCGAGGACGAGGGCCATCATGCACGTCGTGAGGTTGCGACTGTAAACGACTCCCGCGTAATCACTCGACGAGAGTGAGAAGTGCACGGCAGTGATCAGACCGACGAGAAGCATCGAGGTGCGATGACCCCCGAAGACATGGTTCACCGTCGCGGCCGCCACTGCGAGCACCGCCGAGATGAGGATGACGTACGCGGCAATTCCGAACCAGTAAGTGGAATACGAGGTGAACAGTCTCACCGAGTCGTACACGAAGGTCTCGATCGGACCCTTGTTGTGAATTCCGTTCTCGTAGTAGGTGCCCCCGAATCGCGCCGCTCGTTCGATGATCGTTCGCGCGTACTGCGGGTCGAAGTCCTGGCTTCGTGTCTCGATGGCGAACAACGCGATGAGAGAGAGGACGATGCCGCTCGCCAACGTGGTGGGGAACCACGAATCACGCACCACGATCGGTCGTGGCCGTTGGTCGCGGTTCCTCGACAATCGCTCGTCGATGGCGACCGCGACGATGACGAGGAGAATCAGGTGCAGACGAAACAGCGGACCCACGAGGTGGCGCTGAACTTCGACGGCGTCGGTGGCGGCCGAGGCGTACAACTCGACGAGGGTGGCGATCAATCCCGTTCCCAGAACGAGCGCGAGCATTCGCCGTCGGCCGGATCGATGGATGGCGGCGAGTGCGACGATGGCGACGACAATGGCGAACCACATCTGATTCGGGGAATCGAGTCCAGAGAAGCCGAGCAATCCATGCGGCAGTCGATCGGCGACATCGAAGCGGTCGTAGTCCGCGAAGTCGTAGGTGATGGCCCCGCGCAATTCTCTTTGGGTCACGTCGATCCAGAACGGCGCGTCCGTCAGGAGCGACGTGAGTTGATCGAACTGTCCCGATCCGTTCACCCAGTCGCGAAATGACTCGAGCTCGGGCGAGTTCAAGAACACCTCACCGTCGTCCCATGTGTTGCGTCCGGTCCGATCGAGCAGGGAGTCCGACATCGGCATTCCCTTGTCGACGAACGACTCGGTCATGGATGCATCCGGGAGAATGCGCAACCCGACGTTGTTGATGAGCGGGTACTGATTTCGATTGCTCACGCCTTGGGAGACGACCACGTAGGCGAACGTCAGTCCGAGAGCGAGTGTGCAACGAAGCGCGGTGCGGCGCATGGCGGGTTCCCGGAGGCGCCACGTGCCGAATGCCAGCGCCATCACCACGATCATCAATGGAAGACCGTGGGAGTCGCGGGTCAGAGCCCAGGCGGCCGTGGCGACCGAAGAGATCGTCAGCATGCGCCGCGACGGATGGTTGGCGAACGCGATCCAGAAGGCGAGCGCGATGACCGAGGTGGTGAGACCCAGTGATTCACTCAATGCTTCGACGCACCACAGAGCGAAGCGGGGCTGTGCGGCGATGGAAGCGACCAGCGCGGAGGCGGCCCAGGCCAGCCAACGCGACGACAGCACTCGCAACAACGTGGCGCACAGGAAGGCCGCCGTAACCGCGTAGGCCGTGCTTTGTACGACCGCCAACCACCGAACGTCGAATCCGACGAGCCAGAAAACGAGGGGCATGCCCACCGGGCGTTCGGTGAACCAGAACTCGGGCGAGAACGGACCGAGGCGAGCAACCTTCAGGAACGAGGCCGAATCCGGGAAGAACGAGGGCATTCCCGCGCGCCACAAGGGTCCCACCACGCGCATCACGAAGATCAGAACCGCGATCGTGAAAACGAACGGCGATCGGTCGATCCGACCCGACGTCGCGGACTCGATGGTTGTCGCTGGCCCCGGCGCGTCGGATCCAGTTACGTCGGATTCCGGCACATTGGATCCTGTGTCAGAGCCGATCGTCATCGGACTCTTCCTCGTCGGGCATCACCAGATCCCAGCGATCGAGGCAATCGCGACACTTGTATGTGACGATGTCGCCGGGATACCAACGTCCGTCTTCGCGCGCATGAGTGGTGAGATAGCAACGCCCGCCGCAGTCGATGCATTCGATCTCCGGCTCGGGGGTCATGACGACAGTCTGCCTTCTCGCGTCGCCGTAGCATGGGCGCATGCGAGTCGTCGCCGGTTCTTTGCGCGGACGCTCCATCAAGGCTCCCGAGGGTGATGCCACGCGTCCCACCACCGATCGCACGCGAGAAGCGGTCTTCAATGCTCTCGTCAGTATGGATGTCGTGGACGATGCCGTGGTTCTCGATCTGTTCGCCGGTAGTGGCGCGTTGGGGATCGAAGCTCTCTCGAGGGGTGCTCGCCGATGCACGTTCATCGAACGTGACCGACGAGCTCTCGACGTCATTCGGGGCAACGTTTCCCAACTCGGACTGCACGATCGCTCGACGGTGGTCGCCGGCGACGTTGGCGTGGCGGTGGTGGCCCAGCGCGGGGCGACGCTGGCTCTGATCGACCCCCCGTACGACTTCGACCGGTGGACGGAACTGCTCGACCTCGTCGCGGTGGCCCTGGCGCCCGATGCCGTGGTGGTGATCGAAAGCGGGCGGGAGTTGAGTCTCCCGAATGGCTGGCGAACCTTGCGTTCCAAGCGGTACGGGCGCACGTGGGTGGTCTTTTTGGAGCGGGATGATTCCGAGCAGATGAGCCCATCGAGCGGTACCGTTACCCACTGAATGGCCTCCTCACCCGCGCACACGGTCCTGTACCCG
Source organism: Acidimicrobiia bacterium (assembly GCA_010030605.1). GTDB lineage: Bacteria > Actinomycetota > Acidimicrobiia > Acidimicrobiales > Ilumatobacteraceae > Casp-actino8. Next base: position 4,621 of record RHCK01000060.1, on the reverse strand, counting down.
GGCAGTTTCGACCCGTTCCACAATGGGCACCTCGACGTCGTCTCCCAGGCGGTCGAGCTGTTCGGCAACGTGGTGGTGGCGGTGATGCACAACCCCGACAAGCCGAGTGGATTGATCCCGTTGGCCGACCGCGTGCAGTTGGCACGGCAGAGCACTGCTCATCTCTCGGGTGTTCGGGTCGATGCATTCCCCGGGCTGGCCGTCCAGGCCGCCGCGGTGGCTGGAGCGCACTTCATCGTGAAGGGTTTGCGGACACCGGGAGACTTCGAGGTCGAGCAACAAATGGCGCACACCAATCACTCGGTCACGGGCGTTCGCACGGTCTACCTGCCGTGTCGCGCCGATCAGGCTTACATCAGTAGTCGTTTCATTCGCGAAATCGCCCAATATGGTGGGCGAATCGACCACATGGTCCCCGCATCGGTGGCCTCGGCGCTGGCGGGTATCTTTGGGAAGCCTTCGGGCGGCAGCGAAGGATCATCATGAACACCACATTCGACGACTTCGACGACGACACCGGATCGTACGACCGCGGTCCCGACGACCAGATCGGTTCGTCCGGAGTGTTGTTGCGTCGTGCCATCGACATCATCGCGACGGCGCCCAACATGCCGTTGTCGTCCACCCCTCGCATCGACCGCGACGTGATCATCGAGATTCTCGAAGAGGCACTTCATCGTTTGCCGAACGAGTTGCGCGAGGCCCGTTGGATGATGAAGCAACGCGAGGAGTTCGTCGCTCGCACCCGTCGCGAGGCCGATGAATTGATCGACGCCGCCAAGGTTCAGGCCGAACGGTTCGTGCAGCGTTCCGAGGTGGTTCGAGCCGCCGAACAGCGGGCGCGTCAGATCGTGGAGGCCGCCGAAGACGAGTCGCGACGTCTGAAGAACGAGACCGAGGACTTCTTGGATCAGCGTCTCGCCAGTTTCGAGATCCTGCTCGACAAGTTGTCCAAGACGGTGGCCACCGGGCGTCGTCGTTTGGCGATCGGTGAGACCCCGAACGAGACCCAAGCATCCGGTCACGCCGACTCCGATGACGGATGGGTCGACGCCGGTTCTGACGAGTCCGGGGCGATCTTTTTCGACCAGGACAGCACCCGCAACCGGTGAAGAACCCGCTCCTCGTCAACGCTCTCGAGATGCTGCGGCGTCCGGGGACCCAGAAAGACGTGCATATGTCGGTGCCTCCGAACGCGCTCGGCATCGAGGATGCTCGGTTGTTGCCCGGAGGCGAGATCGAGGTCGAACTGCGTTGTGAAAGCCTGTCCGACGGGATCGTGGTCGACGGGGGCGTGCAGGTCGATTTTCGGGGTGACTGTCGACGGTGCCTGACCCCGCTCACCGGAACCCTGTCGCTCGAGGTTCACGAGCTGTATCAGGTGAATCTGACCGACCCGGACGCCTTCCCGATCGAGAACGACCAGATCGACCTGGCGACCATGGTCCGCGAGTCGGTCTTGCTCGACTTGCCCGATTCGCCCGTCTGCCGCCCCGATTGCGCCGGACTGTGTCCCGCCTGCGGGGCCGACCGGAACCTGGGCGATTGTGGCTGCCGAATCGAGACCCCCGACCCCCGCTGGGCCGGGTTGGACGCCATTCGCGACCAACTTCCGGAGTGATCGCCTCGGGACCGTGGGGGAATGGCCCCGGTCACCGCTATCCTCACGAGGCTGTTACGAGGAGAAGATCGACGTGGCTGTTCCGAAGAAGAAAAAGTCGAAAATGAAGTCGCGGAGCCACCGGGCGGGCGCCTGGAAGCTCGGCGCACCGTCGCGCAGCCTCTGCCCGCGTTGTGGTTCGGCCAAGTTGCCCCACACGGTGTGCAACGCCTGCGGTTGGTACAAGAACCGCGTCGCTGTCGAAGTCTGATTTCGCACCCACTCTGATGTTGCCCATCGCCGTCGACGCCATGGGCGGCGACCGCGCCCCGGATGAGATCGTCGCGGGTGCCCTGCAAGCCGCCGCATTGGGTTTGCCCATCGTCATGGTTGGTCCCGAAGGAATGTCCGGGATCGGTGAACTCCCGCTGATCGTCGCGTCCGAGGTCATCGGCATGGATGAAGATCCAGCGAACGGTGTGCGACGCAAGAAAGATTCCACGCTCGTTCGCGCGGCCGAAGCGGTGCGTGACGGGAAGGCGTCGGCCATGATCTCGGCCGGCAACACCGGAGCCACGATGGCCTCGGCGTTGTTGAAGATGGGTCGCATCTCCGGGGTTAAGCGGCCGGCCATCGCGACCCCGATCCCCGTTCCCGGCGGACGCCCGACGGTGTTGTTGGACGCCGGTGCCAATGCCGAAGTGGCCGCCGAATGGCTCGTGCAGTTCGCGATCATGGGGTCGGTGTACTCGCACCATCGTTACGGCGTCGACACGCCGCGTGTGGGTCTGTTGTCCATCGGTGAGGAACCCGGCAAGGGCGATTCGCTCCGCAAGGAGGCCTACGAACTTCTCGCTCAGGCCCAAGGAATCAATTTCATCGGCAACGTCGAGGGACGTGACGTGATGACCGATGATGTCGACGTGGTGGTCACCGACGGCTTCACCGGCAACGTCGTGTTGAAGACTCTCGAAGGCGGCATGAAGACCTTGGTGAAAGCTCTCATCGCCGCGTTCGGTTCGAAGGACGAGTACAAGCCGCACGCCGACGCGCTTTTCCCGGCTCTCCTGCCCCTCTACGACAGCGTCGATCCCGATTCCACGGGGGGAGCGGTTTTGTTGGGAGTCGATGGCGTGTGCATCATCTCGCACGGTTCCTCGTCGGCCCGAGCAATGGTGAACGGCATCAAGGTGGCCGCCGACATGGTCGAATGCGACATGGTGGGCCACATTCGGCGTGCCATCAATCCGTGATTGGTCGCCCCGCCTCGGTCCTCGGGCTTCGTTAGAATCACGGATGTCCCGATCCTCGGAGGAAGTCGTGCCCGCTGAAACTCATGTCGTCAAGACCCCACTCGACCGCAGTGCGGTGTTCGCCATCGTTCGCGACCAGTTGGTCGACATCCTCGAAATCGATCCGGAAAGCATTTCCGAAGGTCAGTCGTTCAAGGATGACCTCCACGCCGATTCGCTCGCCTTGGTGGAACTCGTCGATGCTCTCGAGGAGGAACTGAGCGAACGTACCGTCGACTTTCGTATCGAAGACGAGGATCTAGCCGATCTGAAGACGGTTCGCGACGCCGTGGATTTCGTTCTCGCGCACGTGCAAAAGCACGCCAAGTAAATCGGCGATCACATGGCCGGGATGTTGTCGCGGCTTCGCAACCGAGCCCGAATCGCCTCGCGTCGACGTCGTCCGGCTCGTGGACGCGGTGGACTGGCGTTCGACGACTGGACCATGAAGGTGGCGGCGCATCGTTTCACCGATCGCGAACTTGGCGTTCAGTCGATGAGCCACCGCTCATGGTGTGGTGAGAACGCGGGTCGTCCATCGAACGAGAGGCTCGAGTTCTTGGGGGACGCGATTCTGCAGTGGGTCGTCACCGACATGATCTACGCCGAATTTCCCGAGCGTGACGAAGGATCTCTCACCGACATCCGCAAGAGTCTGGTGAACGCCGAGATGCTGGCCGAGATCGCTCGCGAAATCGATCTCGGTTCACAACTCTTGCTTGGTGCCGGCGAGGACGATGCGGGTGGTCGATCGAAGACATCGATTCTGGCCGACGCTCTGGAAGCGTTCATCGGTGCCTTGTATCTGGATGGCGGGCCGCAAAAGGCTCAGCCGTTCGTCCAGACGTTGATTCGAAGCCGTTTGAGCGGCTCCTTCGAGCGTCTGGAGGATTTCGACGCTCGAAGCCACCTCATTCGCGTGTGCGTGCGCGAATGGAGCCGTCCACCATTGGTGGAGATCTCGTCCGAGGGTGCCGCTCATGAGCCCACGTTCACCGCCGTGGTCGTGATCAACGGCGAGGAGATGGGTCGCGCCGAAGGGCGATCGAAGAAGATCGCCGCCCAAGCCGCATCGGTGGGCGCACTCGCCGTTCTCGCCGCGCGTGGCGTCGACACCAGTCGTGCCTGAACTTCCCGAGGTCGAAACCGTCCGCCGTGGACTGGAGCAACGGTTCGTCGGGCGTCGAATTTTGAGAGTCGAAGTCGGTCGTGAACGTTCGGTGCGGCGAACCAGTCGGGAGGAAGTGATCGCAAGGCTGACGGCGACCACGCCGATCGCGGCCCGACGACGAGGCAAATACCTCATCATCGATCTGGATTCGGGGGACCAGATGATGATCCATTTGCGCATGAGCGGGCAGGTGTTGATCGATCGCACCGATTCGGTGCGACCACCGCACAGCCATGTGGTGATGACTCTTGCCGGTCGCCCCGAGGAGGAACTTCGCTTCGTCGACCCCCGAACGTTCGGCGAGGTGGTGGTGTTCGACCCTTCGATGGCATCGAAAGTGGTTCCCGAGTTGTCCCGACTCGGGCCGGACCCCGTGTCGGAGGGTTTGGATCTGGCGCAATTGAGAGACCTACTTCGATCGACCGCTCGACCCGTGAAAGCGGCGCTGCTGGATCAGTCGCTCGTGGCGGGAATCGGAAACATTTACGGAGACGAGATTCTTCATCGAGCGCGCATTCATCCGCGTCGTCCCGCCCGAAAGGTGTCGTCGGAGCAAGC
>RHCK01000059.1 GCA_010030605.1 Acidimicrobiia bacterium | reverse complement strand
CCGTCCGGCCTGCATGCGATCGAGACCGATCATGCAACGCATGGTGGTGCTCTTGCCCGAACCGTTCGGTCCGAGGAATCCGGTGACCACTCCGGTCCGAACCGAGAACGAGAGGTCGTCGACCGCGGTCGTGGATCCGTACCTCTTGGTCAATCCTTCGACGTCGATCACGACTCGACCCTAACCCACTCCAGCACCGTGAAACCGCCGAGACCACCGATGTCCAACAGAGCCTCGGATTCGCTGATGCGACTCCGCATGCGCATCGCGTGCAGGCCCGGTCGACTCGCTTCGGCTTCCCACACGCGACGCCCTTGCTCGACCAACTCGGCGATGCCCCACCGCTGCAGGAATTGCGACTGTGATCGCATCACATCGGGTTCACCGACGTTGGACACGATTTGGTCGATGCACACGTCGCTCGTGATGTCCTGACGTCCGACGTCGCGAAGGTAATGAGAGCCACGTTCCTGACCGGCGTAGGTTCGCAACCAATCTCGCCATGGTCGTGACGCGAGTTCGGCCGTGAATTGCACCGCGTAATCGAGGATCACGAGACGTCCATCGAGTCGCGAAAGCACGTCACCCAACCAGTCGGACGCGGCTTGTTGCCACGGAACTCGGGCACCGTGCCTCGCTCGTTCGGGCAAGGCGAACCCCGGCATGGGGTCCATCGGACGAAGAACCTCGGTGAAGGAGTCGCCGTTGCTCGACACCCACGCCTCCCGCCACAATCCGTCGAACACCAGCAGACGGAACGCCAGATTGTCGAGCAACTCGTTGGCGAACACCACACCACGCAATTCGCCCGCGGGCAGAACAGCGAGCGACGTCACACCCTCGGGATGCGAATCCCGTTGGGTCGCGCTCGTCTCCACGCACACATAGTTCGAATGGTCGTCGCGCAAACACTCCGGGCCCGCGGCCAACACTGATCGGGCCAATGTTCCCGGTCCGGCACCGACCTCGAAGACTCGAAAATCGTCGGGCGAACCCATCTCGACCCACCACGCATCGAGTGCTCGCGCGAGCACGGCACCGAACAGAGGACCGACCTCGGGTGAGGTGATGAAGTCGCCGCGACGTCCGGCGCGTCCACCGACGTTGTAGAAACCCTCCGGCCCGTAGAGAGCCGACTGCATGAACGCGTCGAAGCGAATTGCTCCCCCGTTGGCCTCGATGGCCCGGGCGACGTGATCAGCCGCCGAAGGCACCGGTGAGATCGACCAGATCGCCGAAACGCATGATCGTTCCCGGCAGGATGCCGAACACCAAGGTCCCGGCAACCGTGATGGTGAGCGCCGCGACGAGGGAACTCGGCGTGCGAACCGCCGTCGTCTCGCCGTTCGGAGCGGGCTTCATCCAGATCTCGCGCATGATGCTTCCGTAGTAACCGAATGCCACCACCGAGTTGACGGCGCCGATCACCGCGATGGCGTAGGCCCAACCGTTGCCGGCTTCGAGTACGGCGCGGAACGCGCTGAACTTGGCGATCCATCCGCCGAGCGGCGGAATGCCGGCGAGCGAAGCGAGGAAGATCGTCATCAGCACACCGAGACCCGGTGCGTACGAGAACAATCCGCCGAAGCTGCTGATCTCGCCACTGCGCGTGGTGCGCGAGGCCGCTATCACCACGGCGAACATTCCGAGGTTCATGGCCGCGTACACCAGCAAATACACGATGACCGACTGCAAGGCGGGTCCGGCGGCGTCACCCGTGCCGGCAACGGCCAAGGGCATGAGGATGAATCCACCTTGACTGATCGACGAGTAGGCCAACATGCGCACGATGTTCGTCTGACGCAACGCGAGCAAATTGCCGAACGTCATGGTGATGGCGGCCATCACCCAGATGAACGGTTGCCACACATCCTGGGCCTGCGGGAAGCCGACGTAGATGAGGGTCACCAACGCGACGAAACCCGCCGCCTTGCTGGCCACCGACAAGAACGCCGTCACCGGAGTCGGGGCGCCTTCGTAGGTGTCGGGAGCCCACGAGTGGAACGGAACGGCCGACACCTTGAAGGCGAAGCCGATGATCACGAAGGTGATCGCCAGAGCCTCGACTCCACCGAACTGTCCTTCGACCGTGAGTTGGGATCCGATCTCGGAGAGCAACGTGCTTCCGGTGACCCCGTACAACAGGCTCATGCCGTACAACATGACGGCCGAGGCGAAGACGCCGAGCAAGTAGTACTTCACTCCGGCCTCGTTGCTCTTGCGGTCGCGCTTGCGCCACGCGGCGAGCATGTACGCCGGGATGCTGAGGAACTCGAGGGCGACGAAGATGCTCACGAGATCGCGACTCGACGCCATCATCACCATTCCGGTCACCGACGTGAGGAGGAGCGTGAAGTACTCGCCTTGGTAGTAGTCACCCTCTTCGACGTGGTTCTGCGACATCAGCACCACGACGTATCCGGCCACCAAGAAAAGTGCCTTCAACGTGAGGGCGAACTCGTCCACCACGTATCGACCATCGAACAGCGATCGAACATCGACATCGTTCACGGCCAGAGTGAGCACCGGCAACAACGCTCCGAGCATCACGAATCCGGTGAGGGTCGCCGTGATCCACTTCTTGGTCTCGCTGGTGAAGAGGTCCACGAGGATGACCAAGCAGATGCCGCCCGCGAGAACGATCTCGGGAGCGATCGCGTGGTAGTCGACCGAAGGCGACTGCCACGGCATCTGAGCGAGGATCGAGGACAACACGGATCAGCCTCCGAAGGCCTTGAGTGCCACCTGAACGGCGGGGTCGATGACCTTGAACATCAACTGCGGATAGACACCGAACACGACGATCGCGATGAGGAACGGCGTCCAGGCGATCCACTCGAAGATGTTGACGTCGTGCAAATCGCTGCCGTGATCGTCGTCCTCGTGCGAGCCATGGCCGTGACCATGGCCATGATCGCCACCGGCGAACTCGGCCTTGGGCTCACCGAAAGCGGTGCGCTGGAAGAGCCACAGCAGATACGCCGCGGCGAACACCGTGCCGAGTGCCGCGATCACCATGAACGTGCGGAAGGTCTCCTCGGGCAATCCGATCGCCGGCGAGTACGCCGACAGAATCGCCGGGAATTCGCCCCAGAATCCGGCCAGGCCGGGAAGTCCGAGCGATGCCATGGCACAGAAACCCAGAATCCATCCGAGCTTGGGCATCTGCTTGAGCATGCCGCCCAGTCGAGCGATCTCCAGAGTGTGGTAACGGTCCTTCACACTGCCGGCCAAGAAGAACAGCATGCCGGTGATCAGACCGTGGGCGACCATTCCGAAGATGGCGGCGTTGAAACCCATCGGGGTGAGCGTGGAAATTCCGAGCATCACGAAACCCATGTGAGCAACCGACGAGAACGCGATGAGTCGCTTCATGTCGGTTTGCGCCAAACATCCGAGCGCGCCGTAAATAATTCCGATCACGGCGAGCAGACCGATCCACGGTGCCCACTCCTTGGCGGCCTCGGGCAGGATCGGGATGGCGATACGAACGAATCCGTACGTTCCGAGTTTCAGAAGAATCGCGGCCAGGATGACCGAGCCCTGCGTGGGCGCCTGCGTGTGTGCGTCGGGCAACCAGGTGTGGAACGGGAACATCGGCACCTTCACGGCGAAGCCCACGAACATTCCACCGAAGATCCAGATCTGAGCGGATCGGCCGAGCAGACCGCCGTACTCCGCCAGCTGCGGGATCGAGAACGACGGCTCGACACCGGCGGGCAGTGCGCCGCGAACTTTGAAGAACAGGGCGATGAAGGCCACCAACATGAGCGCCGAGCCGAACATCGTGTACAGAAAGAACTTCAACGAGGCGTACTGACGCTGCTCGCCTCCCCACACACCGATCATGAAGTACATCGGCAACAGAACCACTTCGAAGAACACGAAGAACAGAATCAGGTCTTGGGCGATGAAAGTTCCGGCCATACCCGTCTGCAGGATGAGCATCAGGATGAGGAAGGACTTCGGGTTACCCGGCGACGGAATGTGATTCCACGAGTAGATCATCACCAGCACGGTCACGACCATCGAGAGGAAGTAGAGCGGCAAGCTCATTCCATCGAGACCGATCGTGTAGTTGCTGGAGATGACCTTGATCCACTCCGCGTTCGCGAAGAACTGGAGCTTGTCGGCCTGACCGAAGTCGAACTGGGTCAGCGTGTAGACACCCACACCCAAGGTCGCGAGCGCGGTGACGAGAGCCACGAGCTTGTGCAGCTCCTCTTCCGCTTTGGGAATGAACAGCATCACGATCACGCCGACGAGCGGCAAGAACGTGCCTACGCTGAGCACCCAGTTTTGATCACGGAGTACATCCATGCCGTGTTTCTCCTCAGGTGTTGATGATGACGAGTATGAGAGCGCCGATGGCGGCCGCAGCGAACAGCAGCGCTCCGTATTGATTGACCTTGCCCGACTGCACGGGGCGCAACGCTCCGCCCGTGCCTCGGGCCGCGGCGCCCGAGCCGTTCACTGCGCCGTCGACGACGCGTTGATCGATGTTGCGGTACACCCAGCCGGCGACGCGACGCGAGATCTTGCCCGCGCCATTCACCGCGCCGTCGAGCACGTTCTGGTTGAACCAGTACGCCGCTCGTGAGATCGGATACGCCACTGCGCGAACGATGACCTTCTCGTACAAGGCGTCGAGGTAGTACTTGTTCCAGAGGAACTTGTATCCGCCACGCAACACCCTGTTGCGCTCAGTGAGCCCGACGAGTCGACGGTTACGTCGCGTGTAGTACTGCACGCAGAACAACCAACTCGAGATCAGCCCGAAGGCGACGATGACGAGCGAGAGGGCCGCCTTCGACCACTTGAACTTGGCGTGGCTCACCGTCGGGAAGTAGCAGACCATTCCTTCTTCGGGGGCCTCGACCGCGCAACCTTCTTCCTTGGTGCCTTCCTCGGCCGCGGGCACCACGATCGCCTCGCCGGGTCCCGAAGCGATGGCGGACTCGGCCATCACGTATTCACTGCTCGGCTCGACGTACTTCTTGAACCGCTCCCAGTTCTCGCCGAACGGAGTGGCGTTGGCCAAACCGGCCACCAAAGCCAAGGCGGCAAGGATCATCAAGGGCACGGTGATCAACTTCGGACTCTCGTGCGGTCCGTGATCGGCATGCGAATCGTGATCGTCGTGCGAGGCGTGAGCGTCATGGGCGTCGTGATCGTCATGGGCCGCGTGCGCGTCGTGCTCGTCGTGATGTTCGCCAGCCGCCGCGCCGCGAGCTTCGCCGAAGAAGGTGAGGTAGGTGGCGCGAGTCATGTAGGCCGCGGTGAGGAAAGCTCCCGAGAGACCCACGATCATGAACGCGTTGTAACCATTGTGACCCACGTTGTCGATGATCTCGTCCTTCGAGAAGAAGCCGGCGAGCGGGAAGACACCGGCCAAGGCCAACGTGGAGATGATCCAGGTCGTGGCCGTGATCGGCATCTTCTTGGCCAAACCGCCCATGTCCTTCTTCATGTCGAACGAGTGGTGCGAACCGGAGTGGCTCACCGAACCCGCCGACAAGAAGAGACACGCCTTGAAGAACGCGTGGGTGAAGATGTGGAAGATGGCCGGCAGCCACGCGCCAGCTCCGAGACCCAGCATCATGTAGCCCAACTGAGACACCGTCGAGTACGCCAACACCTTCTTGATGTCGTGCTGAACGAACGCGAGAAGGGCGGCGATCACGATCGTGATTCCACCGATGATCACGATGAAGTTGATGTTCGTGTCACCGATCTTCATGCCTTCCCAGAAGACCGGGTACAGGCGACCGACCAGGAACACGCCGGCCACGACCATGGTGCTCGAGTGCAACAGCGAACTGACGGGGGTCGGACCGGCCATGGCGTCGGGCAACCACGTGTGCAATGGGAACTGACCGCTCTTTCCGATGCAGGCCACGAACAGCGCGACGGCACCCCACGTGAGGGCACTGTGGCTGGCGGCACCGGACATGGCCCAGGCCGACAAACCGCTGATGTTGAAACCGGAGACTCCGAGATGTTCTTGGGTCCAACTGTTGGCCGAGAAGAAAAGAATTCCCGTACCGATGAGCAAGCCCATGTCGCCCACACGCACGGTGAAGAAGGCCTTCAAAGCGGCACGCGAGTTGGCCTCCTCTTCCCACCAGTGGCCGATGAGCATGAACGAACAGAGGCCCATGATTTCCCAACCCAGGATGAGCTGCACCATGTTGGGCGCCAGCACCATGCACAACATGCCGGCGGAGAACAACGTGAGAGCCGCGAAGAAGTGCGTGTAGCGACGGTCGCCGCGGAGGTACTCGAGTGAGTAGATCTGCACGAGGCTCGAGATGAATGCCACCACGACCAGCAACGTGAGCGCGAGTCCGTCGATGTGTTGACCGATTCCGAACTCGAATCCGCCGCTCTGCCACCACGTCCATTCACGAATGATCGGACCAACGAAGGGCGCGGCATGATGCGCCCCCTCCTCGACGGCCGAATGAGCGCCGCTCACCACGCCATCGACCCGGTGAATCCATTGCCAGGCGGCACCGACGGCCAGCACCAATGAACCGAGCATCGATGCGACACCGAACTCGCTGCCCTTCATCGGCATCTTCTTTCCGAAGAAGATGATGAGAGCGAATGCGACGGCCGGGATGATCGGGATGATCCAGGCGTGTTCCAGGAACCAGCCCGTGGAGGCGTGAACTTCAGCGGTTGCTTCTGCGGCGAGCATCGATCAGCCCTTCATCTCGGACAGGTCGTCGAGCGCGATGGTGCGCCGGTTGCGGTAGATCAGCAGGACCATCGCGAGTCCGACGCCGACCTCGGCCGCGGCGATCGCGATGACGTACAGGGCGAACGTGTTTCCGTCGACGGAACCATGTCGCACCGAGAAGGCCAACAGGTTCAGTGGAAGCCGTCGATGATGACGTAGGACATCACGCCCAACATCAACAACGACACGGGGATGGCGATCTTCCAGTTCTTGTTGTTGAGATCGTTCTCGGCGCCGATGCGCGCCCGGGTGAGCATCGTTCCGAAAAGGAACAGAACCATCACGGCTCCGACGTACACCAGCACCTGGGTGATGGCCACGAACTCGGCCGACAACAGCAGATATTGAGCCGCCGCACCCGACAAAACCACCACCAACCAGAGCGCGGCGTGAACCACGTTGTTGACGGTGACCACGCGGAGAGCTCCGACGATCATCAGCAACGCGATGATTCCGAAGCCAATGTTCTGGGCGACGAGAAGATCGGCGGCCAACATCACTTCTTGCCCTTCTTCTCGGCTCCGGCTTCGAGGGCCGGTGCTTCGGGCACGGTTTCCATCCACTCGCCGAGCTTCACCTTGTCGTGCAGAAGGTCGGCGATGCGCGGCTCGCTGTACTCGTACTCGGGGCTCCAGAACAACGCGTCGAAGGGACACACCTCGACGCAGATTCCGCAATACATGCACAACGCGTAGTCGATGTCGAAACGATCGAGCTTGTTCACCTGGCGGGGCTTGCCACCAGCGCGACGCGGAGGAGCCAATTCCTTGTGACCCTCGATGTAGATGCACCAGTCCGGGCAGGAGCGAGCGCACAACATGCACGACGTGCAGTTGTCCTCGCGCAGAGCGATGACGCCGCGCGCGCGAATGGGCGGGGCTTCCTTCTCGTGCGGATATTGCACGGTGTTCGCACCATCAATGGTGGTGCGCTTGAGGGTGTTCAGCGTGACGCCGAGACCCTTCAGAAGACCGGGGACCTTGGGCATCAGAACGCCACCTTCAAGATCGCGGTGATCATGATGTTCACCAGTGAGACGGGAACGAGAACCTTCCACGCGAAACGCTGCAGTTGGTCCTCGCGGAAACGCGGGTAGCTGAAGCGAACCCACATGATGACGAACGAGAGCAACATCATCTTGGTGACCATGATGAGCGGGCCGACCACGTTCATCCAGTTGTCGACGCTGTCCATGCTGTCCCAACCGAACCATGCGAACGGGATACCCCATCCGCCGAGGAAGAGCACCGAGGCGATCAGCGAGAAGACACCGGCGGTGGCGAACTCGGCGATGAAGAACGTGAGGAAGCGGAAGCCGGAGTACTCGGTCATGTAACCCGACACCAATTCCGACTCGGCGATGGGCATGTCGAACGGGGTCTGGGTGAGTTCGGCTTGAACCGCGATCATGAAAATGATGAATCCGACGAACTGTGTGAGCACGAACGGATTACCGAGCCCGTCCCAACCGAACATGGACCCGGCGTTCTGCGCCACCACGATGTTCTGCAGATTCATGGTGCCGGCCTGAATGATGACACCGATGACCGCGAG
>RHCK01000058.1 GCA_010030605.1 Acidimicrobiia bacterium | reverse complement strand
CCACCTGCACCACCGCCACCGTCGTAGTTACCACAAGTGTCGCCATTAGCACCTGCGCCACCGTAGGTGTAGCCCGTGTTGAATGAACCTGACGTTCCGTTGCCACCGTTGTGACCGCCCGGATTTCCACCACCGCCACCACCACCGGCGCCACCAGCGATGACGACGATCGTTCCATTCTTCGTGACGATCGATGCCGCACCACCACCACCACCACCACCCGAGCAACCCGCGATGCCCGCGTTACCACCGTTGCCGCCGTTGTAGTTTCCGCCTGAATATGAGTCCTGGCCACCGATACCTTTGCCTGAATTGGTAACGCATCCGCTACCTGACGTGCCGGAGCCTCCCGGGTAGATCCCGATCACATTGCCAGACGTGACCGAAATCGTCGTCGAGACATAGCCGAACGCGCCTCCCGTACCCCCGGGGGAAGTATCCCGTCCACCATTGCCTGCGGCGCCGCCATAGGCCGTGATGGTGATCGAGGTGACGCCAGCTCCGATCGTCACCGTCGTCCCCGAGGTGTATGAAGAGTACGAATACGTCGTCGACGTCGTTCCGTCGTCAATGGTGATTTTGCCGGCATTGGAAGCGGTACTCGACGAACTGTCCACAGCAGCTCCGGCGTTGAAGTAATTCGCCTGGTTCAACGTTCCCGTGCCCGCGATGATGCCGTTGTACGTCAACGTCGTGTCGTTCTTGATGGCGAGGTACCCATTGCCTGAGTCGACGCGGATTCCACGGTTCGCGTTCAACGTAAACGAGGCATTCGTGCGCAGCGTTCCGCCGTTGAACACGAGGTGGCCCGCAGTCGGTGATCCTGGTGGCACTCCAAGTCCGCTGTCGGCGTTGATGGATACCGTTCCCGCGCTGATCGTCGTCGAACCGGTGAACGTGTTCACTGCCGGCAGATACAGCGTGCCGGTGCCACTCTTCGTCAGGGTCCCTGATCCGGTCGCGATCGGATCGAGGATCGAGAAGTTGCCCGATCCGTCGAAGGTGAGGTTCGTGTTCGTTCCTGAAATTCCGGAGCCGGAGGCAACGTCGACAATCAATTCACCTGCATCACTCTGGAATTCGGTAGCCCCTGACAACGTCAGTTGGGCGCTCACCGTGTTGGTACCAGATGTGTTGCGGATGGCGCCGACGCTTCCGTAACCCGATCCGGCGATCGTGATCGGTTCACCGAGCGTGATCCCCCCGGAGATCGACAACGTCGCACCCGAGTCGACCGTCGTAGCCCCACTCGTTGCACCGAGTGCGCTCGCATTCGACACTGCTAGGACACCGTTCGATACGGACGTCGACCCGCTGTAGGTGTTCGTGCCGGACAACGTGAGCGTGCCAGTTCCTGACTTGACGATTGAACCTGTCCCCGAAATGACGCCGGAGAACTCGGACGACGAGGTTCCCGACGTGAGTGCCGCAGACCCGAGGGTGATTGAGCCCGAACCACCGATCGACTTGACGGTGTCGCTGAAGTCGGCCAGATCGAGGGTTCCTGACGCACCGATCGAGACGCCTGAGTTGTCCGACAACACGTTCGTCGAGCCAAGGCGGATTGTTCCCGCAGAGATGGTCGTCGACCCAGAATTCGTATTCGATCCCGATAACAGGAGTACGCCGGCGCCCAACTTGGTCACGTCGGCGCTCCCGGTCATCACGCCGCCGTAGGTGAGCGTCTTCGCCGAGTCGATGCTGATCGTTCCACCCGAAGAACTGAGTGTGATTCCTCTAGCCGTATCGAGCGTGAACGATTCGGTCGCGGTCAACGTTCCACCGGCTAACGAAATCGATGCAGCAGTCGTCGACCCGGGGACTGCTCCGAGGGATCGATCTTGTGGAATCGATACCGTTCCGGCCGAAATCGTCGTAGATCCTGCGTACGTGTTGGTTCCGGTGAGGCGCAACGTTCCACTCGAAATCTTGGTCAGGTTTCCCGCGCCATCTATTACGCCGTCGTAGGTGAGGGTCTTGCTGCTCGACACATCAAAGGTGCCATGGGCCGATCCGAGGGTGATCCCGCGATTCGTTGCAATCGTCACGTCGAGTGTCGAGATGAGCTTTCCACCGTCGATCGTGAGCTGACCGGAAGTGACCGAGCCCGGGACTGCACCAAGGTTGGTATCGGCCGAGATCGAGATCGAACCAGCATTGATCGTTGTCGTCCCGCTGTAGGTGTTTGACCCAGAGAGCGTGAGCACGCTCGACGAACCTGTGTCTTTCACGATTGCTCCTGCGCCGGAGACGACACCGGAGAGTGTCTGGTCGGCCGACGAGGAGTACCGCAACAGCGTCCCACTCGCGAGGCTGATTGCACCCGCGTACGAACCTGAGCCCAGTCGACCAGCTGATGCAATCTTCAGTTCGCCGGCCGCGACCGTGGTCGCTCCGGCGTACGTGCTCGACCCCGTCAGCGACAGCGTTCCCGAGTCTGCCTTCGTGATGTCAGCACCAACGCTCCCCGCGATGATTCCCGGATACGTCAACGTCGTCGTTGCGTCGACGTCGAACGTCGCGTCACTCGATCCGATGGCGATACCACGATTCGCCGACAACGTAAATGACGCAGTGGTGGTCAGCGTGCCACCGTTCACCACCAGGTGACTTGCGGTCGCCGAACCAGGAGCAGTGCCGAGGTTCGCATCGGCCCCGATCGACAACGTTCCACCGTTGATGGTCGTCGAACCCGTATAGGTGTTCGTTCCCGACAACGTGAGGGTTCCGGATCCGGTCTTCACCATCATTCCACCGCTGCCGCTGATCGCTCCCGCAAAGGTCGTCGAGGTGTTCAGTCCGCCCGACGTCAACGTTCCTGCGCCGAGTGCGATTTGGCCGGTGCCGGATGCGGCAATCGATCCCACGGTCTCGGTGACACCGTTGACGTTCAACGTTCCCGAATCCCCGACGACAACGGGTGTGCTGTCCGACAGGGACCCGTTCGCTGTGAGCGTGATGGTGCCTGCAGAAATCGTCGTAGTACCCGAGTACGAGTTCGCTCCTCCGAGCGACAACGTTCCTGCACCAGTCTTCGTCAGATTCTTCGACGACCCCGCGATGATGCCGCCATAAGTGAGGGTCGTGCCGGATGCGACATCGATCGTGCCGTGTGATGCACCGAGTGTCACCCCGCGAGTGGTCGACATCGTGAGTGTGGCCGTCGACGCCAACGTTCCACCGTTCAAGATGACCGAGTCGACGACCGCCGATCCCGGAATCGCACCAAGTCCTCGGTCGCCCGAAATCGACACGGTGCCACCGTTGACGACCAAGCCACCCGAGTAGGTGTTCGTGCCGGTCATCGTCAACGTGCCCGAACCCTCCTTCGTCACGGCGGTTGCGCCAGTGGCGACCGGATCAGGAATGGTCACGCTGCCCGAACCCGTCACGGTGAGCGCAAAGTTGCCGGCAACACCATTTCCGCTCGACACGTCGATCGTGAGCGTTCCCGAGTTCGACTTGATCGTGGATGCAGCTGCGAGCGTGACCGTACCGGTGATCGTGTTGTTGCCGGAAGCATTGACGATGACGCCACTACTACTGATTCCCGTTCCCGACACGGTGAGCGGTTCGGTCATGGCGGTGAGACCGCCTGAAATGCTGAGCACAGCACCATCGGCAATCGTCGTTCCCGCCGAGGATGCACCGAGCGCGGAGTTCGACCCGACGATCACCGTTCCGGTCGAGATCGTCGTCGATCCCGAGTACGAGTTCGTACCGCTCAACGTCAGTGAATCGACTCCCGTGTCCTTGGAAAGCCCACCCGATCCGGTGATGTTGCCCGACAACACCTGAGCACCCGTCGAGCCGATCTGCAGTTCGCCAGAGGCCCCGATCGCAATCGCGCCAGAGTACGTACCGCTGCCGAGCGAACCTGATCCTTCGAGGCGAAGGACTCCACCGCTCGCACCGATCGTCGTCGAACCCGAGTATGTGTTCGTTCCGCCCAAGGTGAGCGTTCCCGCGCCCGTCTTGGTGAGATTCGCCGAGGCACCCGCGATCACACCGTCGTAGGTGACCGTTGCACCGGTGACGACTTCGATCGTGCCGTGACTCGATCCGAGCGTGATACCGCGAGTGGTCGACAAGGTGAACGTCGCTGTCGCCTTCAGCGTTCCCCCGTTCAACGTCACCGACGTTGCCGTCACCGCTCCCGGATTCGCACCCAACTTGGCGTCCGAGGACACCGACACCACGCCACCGGTCACCGTCAGGCCACCGGTGTGCAAATTGTCTCCCGACAACGTGAGCGTTCCCGTTCCCGCCTTGGTCAACCTGCCCGAGTTAGCACTCGTGGTGCCACTGAACTCGGTCGTCGAGTTGTCACCTCCAGCGGTGAGGTCTGCACTCAAGATGATCGAGCCCGCGCCCGCGATGGAGCCCACCGTCTCTGCGTTCGAATTGAGATCAAACGTCGCACCGGACGCAACCGATACTGCAGTTGAGTCCGAAAGCACGCCGGCACCACCGAGCTTCAGGGTTCCCGCCGAAATCGTCGTCGCTCCGACGTAGCTGTTGATGCCGTTCATCGTCAGCGTTCCCGCGCCCGACTTGGTGAGGTCTGCACCCGACAGTCCAGCGATGATCGTGCCGATCGTTCCCGACTTACCCGTTGCGACCGAGATGGTTCCGTCGAAACTTCCGAGCGTGATACCACGGTTCGGAGCGATCGAGACATCGTCGGTGAACTCGAGCGTGCCGCCGTTCAACGTGATCGCGGTCGCGAGACCAGACCCAGGCACTGCACCAAGGTTGAGGTCGTTCGAGATCGACAACGTTCCCGCCGAAACGGTCGTCGATCCCGTGTGCGTGTTCGTCGCCGACAAAGTGACAGTTCCTGTGCCCTGCTTCGTGAATCCCGAAACGGGTGTGTCGATTGGATCGTTCACTGTCGTATTTCCCGAACCATCGAAGGTCACGTTCGGTGAACCAGACGTTGCATCGATGGCGTTGCCGCTGACGACGTCGAGTGCGAGGGTGCCCGAATCGCTCTGAATCTCCGCACTTGCTGCGAGCGAAATGGCGCCACTCACCGTGTTGGTGTTCGCGGCATCCGCGACACTGCGAAGCGCGCCACCACTCGACACTCCAGTTCCCGACAGCGTCAACGGTTCAGCGACGGTGATTCCGGAGGCGCCTGTGGTGTCGATCAGAAGCGTTGCACCCGAGTCGACGGTCGTCACCGTTGAAGCAGCACCGAGTGCACTCGCGTCCGTCACGGACAGGGTTCCCGCACTCACCGTCGTCGACCCCGTGTATGAGTTGGACGCGGTCAGCGTCAGCGTGCTCGTAGACGACGTCGTCTTCGAAACCGCGCCCGCACCGCTGATGACTCCGCTGATTGTCTGATTCGCACTCGATGCGTAGCGGAACGTCGTTCCCGTGATCAACGCGATCGATCCGCCGTAGGTCCCCGATGATCCGAGCGTTGCGGCCGAACCAACTTCGACCACACCACCGCTGGCGAACGTCTCGATACCACCCGACAGCGCACTGTCGGCACCGATGACGAACGTTCCAAGGCCGTACTTGTCGATGGCCACACCGGAACCGGAGATTCCCGATGTCGACACCGTGAGCGTCGTCGAGGTCGCCGTATCGACGACGAAGGTTGACGAAGTCGGACTCGTGATGCCGCCAGAGAGGGTCAATGAACCCGCATTGACCTGCACCTCATTGCTCGATTGGGTCAACGTGATCGCGCCGGAAAGCGTGTTCGCACCACTGACGTTCAAGATGACGCCGCTCAATCCACCGATTCCCGCTCCAGTGATCGTCTCTTGGCTCGTGATACTCCCGGACAGTCGAAGCTGCGCACCGTTGGACACCGTCGTCGCTCCGGCAGTGGTGCCGAGCGCAGTGGCGTTCGCAGCTTGAATTGATCCCGCGCTGATCGTCGTTGCGCCCGAATACGTATTCGCACCGGACAGCGTGAGCACTCCGCTTCCCTGTTTGACGAGCGCTCCACTGCCCGAGACGACACCACCGAATGTCGAATCCGCAGTCGTCGATGTGGTCAGGGTTGCGGTGCCGAGGGAGATTGCGCCTGTTCCAGCCGACGGTGACGTGGAGAGCGAACCGACCGTTTCGTTGAAGTTCGCCAGGCTGAACGTCGCTCCGTTACCGACGACCACGTTTGACGAGTTGTCGATTCGGTCCGCCGCGCCGAGCGCCAAGGTTCCGCCAGAGATCGTGGTCGTGCCGGTGTAGCCATTGGCACCCGACAGGGTCAACGTTCCCGAGCCCGTCTTGGTGAGACCACCCGTTCCTGAGCTCGTTCCGGAGAATGTCGTGCTGCTCGAGTTCCCGCCGGCCGTCAACGTTCCCGATCCCAACGAAAGGGTTCCCGACCCTGCCAACGCGCCAATTGTCTCGTTGTAACCCTCGAGGCTGAACGTCGCCCCGGTTGCAATGTCGACGGTCGATGAGTCACCGACGACACCTGATCCGCCGAGTGCAAGTGTCCCTGCAGAAATCGTGGTCGTACCCGAATACGACGTGCCCGTGTTGGTCAGCGTGAGCGTTCCGTTACCAAGCTTCGTGAGGCCACCGGTTCCAGTAATTGCGGCAGAACTCGAGACGTTGTCCGACCGACTGAAACTCAGATCAGCATTGGTCACGATCGATGTCGTGGCGAGTGAACCACTCGTCGCGCCGTCACCGACGACGGCAGCGCCGACCGAAACGGTGAACGTTCCAGTGAAGGAATTCGCGCCAGTCAAGGTGATGGTGCCTGCGCCCGACTTGGTCAGGTTTCCGCTTCCCGAGATCACTCCTGATGCAAGCAGCGTTTTCGTCGATGCAACTGTGATCGTGCTCGTGGCTCCAGTCGAAAGCGTCACTCCACGCGATGCATCAAGCGTGAAGCTGTCGGTCGCCGACAGGGTGCCGCCATTCATCAACACCTCTGCGCTCGTCGCACCGAGCCCCGCATCGGCCGACACGGCGATGGCCCCCGCGGAAATCGTCGTCGAACCAGTGAAGGTGTTCGTCCCCGACAGCGTGAGCGTTCCAGACCCCAGTTTGACGAGGTCACCGGCACCCGAAATCACTCCTGAGAACGTGGTGTCGGACGTGTCGCCCGACGTGAGCGTTCCCGCGCCGAGTACTACGTTTCCAGCCCCTGCGATCGACCCGACTCGTTCCGAGCGTCCGTTCACATCGAATGTTGCTCCGGTTCCGACACTGACCGCGCTTGTGTCGGCGATTCGTTCGCCCGTCGAACCTCCCAGTCGGAGCGTTCCGCCATTGACGACAGTCGTGCCCGAATACGTATTCGACCCGGTGAACACGAGCGTCGATGCACCCGTCTTCACGATTCCGCCCGTTCCACTCATCACCGACGGATAGGTACAGGTAACGCCTACTTCGTCAAGTGCGAACGTGATCGTCGAGTTGTTCACGATGTTGCCGAACGCGATCGTCTTGTCCGCGTCGGATCCACAACTATCTCGGTCAAGTGTGAGGTTGCCCGATGCCACCGTGACTGCGCCGCTGAACGTGTTCGTACCCGTCAGCGAGAGGCCACCACTGCCGCTGATCGTCACGCCACCAGTCCCGCTGATGTCGCCCGCGTAGGTGAGCAAAGTGCTCCTATTGACGTCGAGGGTCCCGTTGTTGACGATCGTCATCGTTGCGACGCTTCCAGTGGTGCCGCCGGAGCCGAGCTGGACGGTTCCACCCGAAATGGTCAGGGTGCCCGTGAAGGTGGTGTCGCCCGTGAGCGTGAGCACACCTGTGCCGGTCTTCGTCAGTTTTCCACCACTTCCCGAAATATCGCCGGCATATGTCGTGGATGCATTGCTTCCACCGACCGTCAAGGTGTTCGACAGCGAGCCCGTGCCGAGCGAGATCGTTGCCGTCGAACCACCTGCGATCGACGCAACGGTCTCTGAAAAGCCACCAAGATTCCACGTTGCACCACTCGTCACCGTGACGGCAGTTGAATCGGACAGGACTCCGGCGGCTCCTTGCTGCAGGGTGCCGGCGCTAATTGTCGTCGTTCCCGTGTATGAGTTCACACCCGAGAGGAGCAACGTTCCCGAGCCGGTCTTGGTGAGATTCTTCGACGCACCGGCGATGACACCGCCGTAGGTGAGCGTCGCACCAGACGCAACGTCGACCGTGCCGTGGCTCGCACCGAGCGTGACGCCTCGGTTGGAGTTCAAGGTAAACGAGCCAGATGCGGCCAACGTTCCGCCGTCCAAGGTGATCGACGCCGCAGTGACTGAACCCGGCGCGGTTCCGAGGTTCGCATCTGCCGACACCGACAACGTTCCTGCCGAGATCGTCGTCGTACCCGTGTACGTATTCGTACCGCTCAACACCAACGTTCCCGAACCAGTTTTCGTCACGTTGAGTGATGCACCGGTAATGACACCGCCGTAGGTGAGCGTCG
>RHCK01000057.1 GCA_010030605.1 Acidimicrobiia bacterium | reverse complement strand
TCGCTCACTTTGCCCACGACGGCGTCGACCATGTGTCCGAAGCGACCGAGGTAATCGGCGGTGCCGGGCGTGGCCACGATGCCGAAACCCAATTCGCGCAAACGCTTGGCCACCACGATGCCGGCGGGCTTGTCGCCGTCGGCCAACGACAAGAACACGGTGCCCGACGATGGCAACACCGTTCCGGCGGCCAACTCGGCCTTGTAGAACGCTTTACCGAAACTGTTGTCGATACCCATCACCTCGCCGGTGGAACGCATCTCCGGTCCGAGAGCGGTGTCCACTTCGGGGAATCGATTGAACGGCAGAACCGCTTCCTTCACCGCGACGGTCGACGGCGAATCGAGCAACACCGAACGCGACAACAATCCCTCGGATCGCAATTCGTTCAACGTGGCTCCCAACATCACGCGAGTGGCCACCTTGGCCAACGGAACACCGGTGGCCTTGGCCACGAAGGGCACCGTTCGACTGGCGCGCGGGTTGGCTTCGATCACGTACACGTTCGTTCCGGCCACCGCGTATTGCACGTTGATGAGACCACGAACGTCGAGAGCGGTGGCGATGGCCGCCGTGTAACTCTCGATGACCTCCACGACCCACGACGGCAACGTCTGGGGTGGAATGGCACACGCCGAGTCCCCGGAATGCACGCCGGCTTCCTCCACGTGCTCCATCACTCCCCCGATGATCACCTCACCGGTGTGATCGCGAATGGCGTCGACGTCGACTTCGGTGGCGTCCTCCAAGAACCGATCGACCAACACCGGTCGCTCGGCCGACAGACCACCTTCTTTGCCCAGGCTTCCGAATCCCGACAACTCGGCCATGGCCCGCGCGAGGTGATCGCGATCGTGGACGATTTGCATGGCTCGGCCACCGAGCACGTAGCTGGGGCGCACCAACACCGGGAAACCCACGCGATCGACGATCTCGAGTGCCTGTTGCAGATCGACCGCCGTTCCACCCGGGGGTTGGGGAATGTTCAGTGATTCGCACAGCGCGTTCCACTTCTCGCGGTCCTCGGCGAGATCGATCGAGGCCGGCGATGTTCCGGCGATGAGTTCCACCGGAATCTGACCCGACAACTTCAACGGAGTCTGACCTCCGAGCGACACGATCACCTTGGGTGCGCGACCACCGGCGGCGGCGGTCTCGGCGGCGATGACGTTGAGCACGTCCTCTTTCGTGAGCGGCTCGAAGTAGAGGCGATCGCTGGTGTCGTAGTCGGTGGACACCGTCTCGGGGTTGCAATTCACCATCACGGTCTCGAAGCCGGCGTCGGCGACGGCCGCGCGCTCCTCGACGATGATCGACATCTGGTCGAGGAACCACGGATCGACTCGGCACGCCTCGTGAACACGATCGATCGACACGCCGCGACGCAACAGTTCGCCAATTTGGAAGATTCGTTCCGGCGTCGGGACCGCGACCATGGCCAACAACTGGTCATCCGAGATCGAGGCCAGTTGTTGTTCGGCTGGGTCGCAGCCGAGACCCAATCGACCCTGCTCCAACGAGCGCAAGGCCTTTTGCAGACTCTCGGGGAAGGTTCGACCGATCGACATCACTTCGCCAACGCTCTGCATTTGCGTGCCGAGCACTCCGCTCGTTCCGGGCAGCTTTTCGAACGCCCAACGCGGAATCTTGGTGACCACGTAATCGATGGTCGGCTCGAAACTGGCCGGCGTGGCCCGGGTGATGTCATTGGGGATCTCGTCGAGTGTGTATCCCACCGCCAACTTGGCGGCGATCTTGGCGATCGGAAAGCCGGTGGCCTTCGATGCCAACGCGCTACTGCGCGAGACGCGGGGGTTCATCTCGATGACGACTTGATCGCCGGTCGACGGATTCACGGCGAATTGAACGTTCGATCCACCGGTCTCGACACCCACCCGTCGGATGCACGCGAAGGCCGCGTCGCGCATCCGCTGGTATTCGACGTCACTCAAGGTTTGCGCCGGTGCCACCGTGATGGAGTCTCCGGTGTGAACTCCCATCGGATCGAAGTTCTCGATGGAGCAAATGATCACGCAGTTGTCGGCGCGATCGCGCATGACTTCGAGTTCGTATTCCTTCCAGCCCGCGATGCTCTTTTCGATGAGGATCTCGTTGATGGGACTGGCCGCCAATCCGTTGGCCGCCAACGTCTCGAACTGTTCGGGAGTGGACGCGATGCCGGTGCCCCGACCGCCCAGGATGTACGCGGGTCGGATGATGGCGGGAAGACCGATGGTCTCGATCACCTTGCGGGCCTCGTCCATGGAGTGCGCGATGCCGCTCGGCGGAACCGAGAGACCGATCTCCAACATCGCTTGCTTGAACTTGTCGCGATCTTCCGCGGTGGCGATCGCCTCGGCGTTCGCGCCGATGAGCTCCGGAGTACCCGGAACGCCAACCAATCCACGTTCGAAGAGAGCCATCGCGGTGTTCAAACCGGTTTGACCGCCGAGCGTGGGCAACACGGCATCGGGTTTCTCGCGTTCGATGATGCGTGCGACCACTTCCCACGTGAGGGGTTCGATGTAGGTGCGGTCGGCGAAATCGGGGTCGGTCATGATGGTGGCCGGATTGGAGTTGGCCAGGATGACGCGATAGCCCTCCTCTTTCAGCACACGACACGCTTGCGTTCCGGAGTAGTCGAACTCGCAGGCCTGTCCGATGACGATGGGTCCCGAACCGATGATGAGGATCGACGAGAGATCGGTGCGCTTGGGCATCTCAGATGCTCCCGTTCTTCATGAGGTTGGCGAACTGTTCGAACAGATAACGACTGTCGTGCGGCCCGGGTCCGGCCTCGGGGTGATACTGCACGCTGAACGCCGGAACATCGCGCACGATCATCCCTTCGTTGGTTCCATCGTTCAGATTCACGTGCGTCACGTTCACTCGACCACCCAAACTCTCGGGGTCGACGCAGAAGTTGTGGTTCTGACTGGTGATCTCGACGTGGCCGGACGCCTCGTGCCGAACCGGATGGTTGCCACCGTGATGCCCGAAGGGCAACTTGTAGGTGGAGCCCCCCAACGCGCGACTCAACAACTGATGTCCGAGGCAGATGCCGAACACCGGAACCTCACCGAGCAAACCGCGAATCGCATCCACGGCATAGCCGACGGATTGAGGATCGCCGGGACCGTTCGACAAGAAGACGCCATGGGGTGATCGGGCCAACACGTCGGCAGCGGACATCGTGGCCGGCACCACCTCGACGGTGGCGATCTCGGCGAGACACCGCAGGATGGTGGTCTTGATTCCGAAGTCGTACGCGACCACCTTCAAGGGGCCTGATCCGAAGAAGTAGGGCTCGGCAGTGGTGACTTTGGCAACTAGATCGACTCCGTCGGTTCCACGTTCGGCACGGGCAGCCGCCAGAAGTTCGGATTCCGAGGCCGTTCCGAACGCGCCGGGCATGGCACCCGTGTCGCGCAACAACCGAGTGAGACGTCGGGTGTCGATACCGGCGATTCCGGCCACTGAGTTGGCCCGCAACATCGCATCGAGGCTCTGTTCGGCTCGATGATTGCTGTGCCGGCGCGCCAAATCGCGCACGATCACGCCACGACAGTGTGGACGACGACCTTCGTCGTCGATCGCGGTGGCGCCGTAGTTGCCGATGTGCGGATAGGTGAAGGTCACGATCTGACCCGCATAACTGGGATCGGTCAACACTTCCTGATATCCCGAAAGAACCGTGTTGAAGACCACTTCGCCGGACGAAATGGCGGCGTCGGCGCCGATGGCCTCACCCTCGAAAACGCTGCCGTCGGCCAGAACCAAGGCCGCCTCGCGCACCGCGCCGTTGTTCGTCGTCACTGTTCGTCCTCTCCTCGGCCCCCGCCGTCGTAATGCATAACTATACATTGTAATGAATGGTGATGAATCATCGTTGCGCCACCCCATCGATCACCACGGCCCGGCCGTCGAGAATCGTGTGGCGCACACGACCGTTCACCGAGCGACCGTGATACGGCGTGTTGCGACTCTTGCTGGCCATCGACATCCGATCGACGACCCACGACGCACCGGGGTCCACAACCGCCAGGTTCGCCGGTTCACCGACGGCGACCGGACGTCCGTGTCGCTCGGAGATGCCCGCGATGCGCGCGGGTTTCCAACTGAGACATGCCAGAACCGACTGCAGGTCCATTCCCAATTCCCCGTTCGCCAGAGCGAACGCGGTTTCGAGCCCCAACATTCCGGGTGGCGCGGCGTCGAGGGGCTGCTCTTTCAGATGGTCGGCGTGCGGGGCGTGATCGGTGGCGATGGCGTCGATCGTTCCGTCGCGCAGACCGATCTTGAGAGCTTCGATGTCGGCCATGGTGCGCAGGGGCGGGTTCACCTTGAAGACCGCTGAACACCATTCCCGTCGTCGGTGAACAACGTGACCCCGGACTTCATGAGTTCGGCGTAGGCCACCAATTGCTCTCCGGCGCGACCCACGGTGATGCAACCCGACGGGATCACGTCGCACAAACCGGCTCGTCGACCTTGCGCGCGAACGAACTCGACGACCGCTCGTGAATCCTGGGCCGGATCGGTGTTGGGCATGGCCACCACCGCGGTGAATCCGCCGAGCGCCGCGGCCCGCGAACCAGTTTCGATGGTCTCGCTCTCTTCGCGACCCGGTTCGCGCAAATGCGTGTGCAGGTCGACGAAACCCGGCGTCACCACCGCGCCCACTGCGTCGAGCACCATGTCCGCGTTCGGCAGGTTCGCGCCGGCTTCGACGACCATCGCGATTCGTCCGTCGACGATGTGAACGTCGGCGAGACGCCCACTGGAGTCGGTGGTGGAGTCGATGATGCGTCCGCCGACGATGTTCATCGTTCCGTGGTCGAGAGTGTTCACGAGCCAACCTCCGAATTTGGATCGCCGAGGACATCGAAAAGGACCGCCATGCGCACCGCCACGCCGTTGGCCACTTGGCGAGTGATCACCGAACGCGACAGTTCCGATGGATCGATCACCATTTCGACACCTCGATTCATGGGACCGGGATGCATCACGAGACATTCGTCGCGCAATCGCCCGGCACGAGCGGAGTCCAGACCGAAGCGCGACGAATACTCCGCCAGATCGGGAACGAGAGCCTCGCTCATTCGTTCGCGCTGCATGCGCAACATGTAAAGAACATCGATCTCTCCGATCACCGAGTCCAGATCGCTGGTCCACTCCACCGGCCACGACGCGATGTCGGGCGGCATCAACGTGCGGGGTGCGACCACCACCACCGAGGCTCCGAGCGCGGTGAACGCTTGGATGTCGCTACGAGCGACGCGACTATGTCGAACGTCGCCGACGATGGCGATCCGCAAACCCGCGAGACAGTCGGTCGACGTCGGTCGCTGAAACTCCGTGCGAATCGTGTGGCAATCGAGCAACGCTTGCGTCGGATGCTGATGCCAACCGTCGCCGGCATTGATGATGCTGGCATCGGTCCAGTCCGAGATCTGCCACGGAACTCCGGTCGTCTTGTGACGAACCACGAAGGCCGCCACGCCCATGGCACTCACGGTCTCGACCGTGTCGCGCAGGCTCTCGCCTTTGTTCACGCTCGACGTCGACACACTGAACGTCATGGTGTCGGCCGAGAGTCTCTTGGCCGCAGTCTCGAAGCTGATGCGGGTGCGGGTGGAATCCTCGAAGAACAAACTCACGACCGTTCGTCCGACCAACGCGGGAACCTTGGGAACCGGACGACGATTCACTTCGGCCATGTGATCGGCGAGCGAAAGGATGCGCACGATGCCATCGACACCGAGCTCGGGGATGCTGCGCAGGTGCTTCATGACGCCACCTTGCGCACGATCGTGACTCCCGATTCCGACACGATCACGTCCTCGTCGCGACCGGTGGGAAGGTTCTTGCCGACGTAGTCAGGGCGAATGGGCAACTCGCGGTGACCACGATCCACCATGACGGCCAATTGCACCGCGGCCGGTCGTCCGTATTGATTGAGAGCGTCGAGCGCCGCCCGAACGGTGCGACCCGTGAACAGAACATCATCGACGAGCACGACGGTGGATCCGGCGAGATCGGCCGGGATGTCGGTCACCGACACCGGGGTCACCGGGCGCAGCGAGATGTCGTCGCGAAAAAGCGCCACGTCGAGTCGCCCAACCGGAACCGCATGCGATTCGTCGATGCGCGAAATGGCCGCGCCGAGGCGATCGGCGATCCAGACCCCACCTCGCTGCAAGCCCACGATCACCACTCCGTCGAGTCCGCGATTGCGTTCGATGATCTCGTGGGCGATGCGCGTGATCGCTCGCGCGACATCGTCGGAACCAAGCACCACAACGGCGTTTTCCGAAGGAGAAACAACCGGGTTTTCGGAGGAAACGGCGGACGCGGATGCGTGCGAGTTGGGTTGTTGCGAGCCAGAGCCCGCCGACTTCGTACTCATGTTTCCTCCGTTCGGGCCTCACGGGACCCGTTTGACGGTCGGACAGACCATAGCAGCGTCACGCGCCGTTACGGATGCAGACGCTCGAGAACCTCGTTCAGGTCGTCCGGCAAGGGGGCTTGGAACGACAAGTGCTCGTTGGTCACCGGATGGTCGAACTCGAGACCCCCCGCGTGCAGGAAGGGGCGACCGATGACGAGAGGGGCCCGCGCCCCTCCGTACGACGGGTCCCCCACCACCGGGTGGCCCGTGGCCTGCAGGTGGACCCGAATCTGATGAGTGCGCCCGGTTTCCAGTTCGCACGACACCAACGCCACGTCGGGATCGGTGAACGTGGACTCGACGCGGTAGTTCGTGCGGGCCGGTTTCCCGCTGGCGACCACCGCCATGCGCAACGGATCGCGCGGATCGCGACCGATGGCGGCGTCGATGGTTCCCACGGGTGCCGCCGGATGGCCCCACACCAAGGCGGTGTATCGACGAGTCACGTCGTGTCGCGCCAACATCTCGACCAGCGCTTCGTACGCACGAGCGGAACGGGCCACGATCAAAAGTCCGGTGGTTCCGACGTCGAGTCGATGCACGATTCCGGGTCGATGAGGTTCGCCGACGTCGGCGATCTCGGGGAACAACGCCAACAGACCGTTCACCAACGTTCCCTCGGAATTGCCCGCTCCCGGATGCACCACCACTCCGGCGGCCTTGTTCACCACGATCACGTCGTCATCGACATGAACAACATCGATTCGCACCGACGGGTCCGCTTGGGGCAACTGTTCCTGAGGCAACAAGTCGAGGTCGACCGAGACGACCTGTCCTGCTTTCAACCGGATCTTTCCGCTCGGCGAATTCGATCCGTCCACCGTGACACCACCGGCCGCGATGACCGCGGCGGCGTCGGAGCGACTCACCTCGGTGATGAGAGAAACGATGCGATCGAGGCGCTCGCCATCGAGCGACTCGGGGATCTCCTCGGTGACGATGTCACTCATGACGCCGCCCGCGACGAAATCACGTAGCCGATGATGAGCAAACCGCCACCGACGTTGATGCAGATGTCGGCCACGTTGAAAATCGGGAACCATTGAAAGTCGATGAAGTCGACCACGCGACCACGAAACCAACCGTCCTCGCGGACGAGTCGATCGACGACGTTGCCCACGGCCCCACCCACGATCAAACCGACGGCGACCGTCGACAGTCGACCGTTTCCTTGTTTCAAGGACACCAACATCGCGACCACCACGACCGTGGCGAACACCCCGATGATCGGACCCCACCCCTGACCGCGACCGAACGCCATTCCGCCGTTGAAAGCGAGATTGAACTGCAGGGTCCAGATCACATGAACCACGTGACCATCGTCGAGCGAATTGATCGCCCAATGTTTGGTCGCTTGATCGAGCGCGACGCAGATCGCCGCGATGGCGATCGACAATCCGCGCACACCGACTCGTGGGGCCGGTGACTCACCGGCCACGTCGTTCATCGACGGCCGATCCCGCCGACTCTCTCCTCGACCAACTCGGTCGCCCACGGAATCACCTCGAGGCGCTCGCGGGGAATCGGTCGGGTCGAGATGATGCTGTAGCCGTAGTCACCGGTTTCGATGCGTCGCAACGCCGCGTCGATGTCCTCGACGATCTGACGCGCCTGCTCGGAGAGCACTCGATCGCGTTCACGCTCGACGGCCATGGTGTCGCCTTCGCCGCCGTCTTCGTCGAACTGATCGTCACCCATGCCGGCTTCTTCGATGAGCTGTTCGCGCTCGTTCTCGAGGCGTTCGGCCTGCCCGAGCAATCGAGCGCGCTCGGCTTCGAGCAACGCCCGCTGGGCGCGCAGGAACGCGAGATCGAAGTCCTTGTTGGAGATGATGCCGTCCTTGGTCTTGGGCTTCTTGCCCGGAACCGGTGGCTTCACGAAAACCGGCTTGACCGGCTTCTTCGGAGCGGGTGCCGGCTTGGGTGCGACCGGTTTGGGGGCCGGCTTGACCGCCACCGGCTTCTTGGCCGGAGCGGTTTTCTTGGCGACGACTTTCTTCGGGGCCGGCTTCTTCGC
>RHCK01000056.1 GCA_010030605.1 Acidimicrobiia bacterium | reverse complement strand
CGTCAGCGACCAACCATCGACGTATTCCCACTCGTCGAGAATCCGCAGGACCTTTTCGAACTTGCGGGCGACCGAATTTCCTTTGCCGCGCACCTGATCACGAAGATGTTCGACGTCGCGAGCAACACGATCAGCCTGAGCCGCCGCTTTCAACCGGTGGCCCAAGTCGGGATCATCCTCCACCGGATGAGTCGCATATCCGGTGTCCGCCGGCGAGGTCCATGCCCCCTCGGACAACCGCACGTCTTTCAAACGTTCGGCCACCTGTCGTTGAAACTCCGCACGCCCGGGGGCGTAGGGGGCGGGGAGGTCGACCGTGCCGAGAACCACCGGTGGTTCGGAGAAGTCCCGCGCTGACAACGTGAGGGTCGCTCGGCGCGCCGTCACCACCGTCAGCTTCACTCCTCCCGAACGATTCGCCGCCGACAGAACTGCCGCATGACCGACCACCTTGCCCTTGGCGATGCGCACCACGTCGCCCGGACGCAGGGTCGAGAGCCGCCATTCGATCGAGCTCTCGTTGCGCGCACCGGCGGTGCCCTCGAGACGGGCCCGGTACTCGTGGATATCGCCGTACGGACTTTCCGCCTGTTCGCGCAGTTCCTGCATCTGCTCGAGCCGACGATCGAGACGGGCCTCGATCTTCACGACGTCGCGATCGGCTTGATATTGAGCGAACGACAGGTTCAGAAGATGGCGAGCTTCCTCACTGCTGTACGACCGAACCAGATTCACCGCCATGTTGTAGGTGGGACGAAAGCTCGAGGTGAGTCGGAACGAGCGACTCGAGGCCAGGTTCGCCACCTGATCGAAGTGCACGAATGGGTTCCAGAGCACCACCGCATGACCTCGCTCGTCCAATCCGCGTCGACCGGCGCGTCCCGTCAACTGCGTGAACTCACCGGGGGTCAGGAACTCATGGTGCTCACCGGTGAACTTCGACAGCTTCTCGATCACCACCGACTTCGCCGGCATGTTGATCCCCACCGCCAAGGTTTCGGTGGCGAAGACGACCTTCACCAAACCCTGAACGAAACAGGCCTCCACCGTCTCCTTGAACGGTGGGACCATCCCGGCGTGATGAGCCGCGATACCCGCCTCGAGTTGGGCGACGAACTGCGGATACCCGAGCACGTCGAGGTCGTCCTCGTCGAGATCACCCAGTCGCTCGCGCACGAGTGCACCGATTCGAGTCTTTTCGTCCGGCGTCGTGAGTCGCAGCCCCTGCTTCAAGCACGACGCCGCCGCCTCGTCACAGGCGTTGCGGCTGAAGATGAAGAAGATCGACGGCAACAAACCTTCCTCGTTCAGTCGCTCCACGACATCGATGCGCGCCGGCGTGTACAGGGTTCGTCGGGGGCGTCCTTTGGCCGAGCCCCGTCCGCGCACCTGTCGGGATTGATCCTCCAGTCGACCCGCTTCGGGATTCGGACGACCATCGACGAGCGTCGGAAACAGGTGTTCACGCTCGGTGGACTTGTCCCCCACCATGAAGAGGTTCTCCAACTCCACCGGACGCTTTTCCTCGACGATGTATTTCGTCGGTCCGCGAACCGTGCTGATCCAGTCGGCCACCTCGTTGGCATTGCTGACCGTGGCCGACAGACAGATCAGTTGAATGTGACGTGGAAGATGGATGATGACTTCCTCCCACACCGGTCCGCGGTAGGTGTCCTGGATGAAGTGCACCTCGTCCAACACCACGCACGCCAGTTCGTCGAGTGCGCGCGACCGGGCGTAGATCATGTTGCGCAGCACCTCGGTGGTCATCACCACCACGGGAGCATCCGCATTGACCGCGTTGTCGCCGGTCAGCAAACCAACCTGATCGCGTCCGTACATGGCCACCAGGTCGTTGTACTTCTGATTCGACAACGCCTTGATCGGAGCCGTGTAGAACGCCCGACGACCATCGGCGAGTGCGGCCGAGATGCCGTATTCGGCCACCACCGTCTTTCCACTGCCCGTGGGCGCGGCGACCACCGCGGATTCACCCGCATCGAGGACGTCCATTGCCTCGACCTGGAAACGATCGAGCGGAAACCCATGATGGGCGATCAGCTCTTGCCGGTCGTTCCTCACCTTCCCAGTCTGCCCCTTGCCGGGTTCGGCCGAGTGACTATTCCTCGAACGTGCGTCCGCGGGTGCCCAGATATCCGATGAATATCGCGATGAAGTAGAAGAGCACCAACGGGACCGACAACAACGCCAACGTGACGGGGTCGCCGGACGGCGTGATGACGGCAGCCAACACCACGATCACCATGATCGCCACTCGCCAACCCTCGACCAATTGTCGCGGACGAAGAACCCCGACCAATTGCAGGAAAACCAGCAAAACGGGAAACTCGAATCCGATGCCGAAAGCCGCCATCATCAATCCGACGAAACTCACGTACTTGCTGATCTGAAACGCCTGTTGAACGTCGCTGCCGGACCACGAGATCAGCCATTCGAGGCCCTTGTCGAGGGTGTAATACGCGAAGAAACTGCCGACGACGAAGAACACCACCGACGACAGAACGAAAGGAATCGCGTACCGCTTTTCCTTGGCGTGAAGCGCGGGAACCACGAAACGCCAGATCTGCCACAGCACGACCGGCAGAGCCAGGATCAAACCCCCGTACAACGAGATTCGAAGGCGAGCATTGAATCCCTCGAGGGGGCCGAGTGTGAAGAAATCACAGTTCGAGACGAGATCGGGTCGTCGCTCGCACACGTTGTCGTAGGGCTGGCGAATGAATCGCAACACGGGTTCGTAGAACGCGAGCACGATCATCATCCCCGCGATCACCGCCAGAGCGGCGCGAATGAGTCGACTTCGTAGTTCGGCGAGGTGTTCGGTGAGCGTCATCGCCTCGTCGGTCTTCGATCGACCCACGCGACCAGTGAACGGTAAACGCAGCTTCACGTCGCACGTCCGGTATCGGTCCCGTCGGGCTCGCTTTGGCCGGACGACGGCTCCGCGCTGGTCGCGTCCGACACCTCGGGAGACTTGCCCGCGTCCTTCACCGTGTCTCGAATCTCCTTGACCGGATTCATGACCGCGTCCTTGGTCAGTTGGGCCGTCTCGCGCAATTCACGCATCGGCTCGTCGAACGCGTTCTTGAACTCGGTCTGGAAACCGGTGCTCATGCGCTTCAATTCGCCGTACACCCGTCCGAAACGCCGGATCGCTTCGGGAAGCTTTTCCGGACCGAGAACGATCAGAGCCAGCAGCACGATCACCACGATCTCGCTCCCGGAGAGATTGAACACGAGACGAGTCTAGGTTTCCGCCCGCGGAGTCACCCGATCGCCCTCCACCATGGTCACGGTGACACAATGCTGAAGGTGCAACAGCGACTCCCTTCCCTTTTGGACCCACCGGTCGCCTTCGCCCACCGAGGAGCCCGGGCCCACGCTCCGGAAAACACGATCGAGTCCTTCACCCTCGCGCTCCGCCTGGGCGCGACCGGTCTCGAAAGCGACGTTTGGATCACCGCCGACGGAGTCGCCGTACTGGATCACGATGGAGTGGTGCGACGCCGCGGTCGCCGAACACCGATCGATCGAGTGAAACGCGAGGATCTTCCCGATCACATTCCAACATGGGCCGACATGCTCGAGGCCTGCCCGGGTGATCACCACGTTTCACTCGACGTCAAGAACCCCGATGCGTTCGATGCGGTCATCGCCACGGTCCGCTCGGTTCGACCAGATATGGAAAGTCGACTTTGGCTGTGTCACCACGATTGGAACGTGGTCGCGCGCTGGCGCTCGTCGACATCGGCCAAATTGGTCGACTCCACGCGTCTGCAGCGCATCAAGGAAGGACCAGAGCGACGCGCGGCGATCCTCGCCGAGAACGCCATCGACTGCATCAACATGCACCACACCGATTGGACCGGTGGGTTGGTGACGTTGTTTCACCGTTTCGACATTCTGACCCTCGGTTGGGACATGCAACAGGACCACGTTCTCCACGACGCATTCCGCATGGGTCTCGACGGGGTCTTCAGTGATCACACCGATCGGATGATGGAGGCGTACGCGTCACAAATCGGAACGGGACCCTGAACGTCGTCTCAGAGCCAGGCCCAAGCGCTTGCGGGCCAAATAACGACGAACGCTCGACCACGAATCTTGTCGATCTCGATCGGACCGAAGTCGCGACTATCGAAACTTTGCACCCGATTGTCGCCCATCACGAACACCATGTCGTCGGGAACGGTTTGGGGAGCCATGTCGGTGTGTGTTCCGCATCGTGCCGATGGTTCGATGGCAGCCACTTGTTCGAGGTTCAAGTAGGGCTCATCCAAGCGTCGCCCGTCGATGAACACCTCGCACGACCGCACTTCCAAGGTCTCACCGGGCAATGCGATGACTCGCTTGATCAAATCGTCGTGCTGCACCTGACTGGTCAGACGATCGAACACGATCACGTCACCGCGGTTCACGTCGTGCAACCGGTACGACAATTTGTTCACCAGTACTCGATCCTCGGGCATCAAGGTGGTCTGCATGCTCGGACCGTCGATGTAGTACTGCTGGAACAAGAAGAGACGAATCAGGAGCGCGGCAATGATGGCGACCGCGACCACCGCCACCCATTCCCACACCGACCGAATCTGCTGGCGACGTCGCTCGTGAGGGTCGGTTCGCGGTGATTCACCCGTGGCCTCGTCATCCTCCACGTCGTCCCCGAGGGCGAGTTCTTCGTCGGCTTCCATGCTCCCGACACCGTACAACCTCGTCGCTCAGAGCGAGGCGATGAGGCGTTCGACCCTTTCGTCACGACTCTTGAAGGGGTCCTTGCACAGAACCGTGCGCTGCGCCTGATCGTTCAGCTTCAGATGAACCCAATCCACGGTGTAGTCACGTTTGCGTTCCTTCGCCGCGCGAATGAATTCGCCTCGCAATCGAGCCCTCGTGGTTTGCGGCGGAGTGTCCATGGCCGTCAGAACATCGGACTCGGCGCACACCGACTCGACCAGTCCGTGGTTCTGCAGTTTGTTGAAGAGACCTCGATCCCGAACGAGGTCGTGGTACTGAAGATCGATCAACTGCGCTCTCGGGTCACCGAGATCGATGCCGTGACGTCGGCAATACGAGTCGAGAAGTCGATGTTTGATCACCCAATCGACCTCGCGATCGAGTTTCATCGGATCGTTCTCGATGGTGGTGACGCAGTGCTCCCACATTTCGAGGGCCCTCTGTTCCATGGGGGGAAACCCCTTGGTCTCGGCGTACCGGAGCGCACGGTCGAGATACTCGCGTTGAATGTCGAGCGCGCTCACCTCGCGCCCGTTCGCCAGGTTCACGGTCCGACGACAGGTGATGTCGTGACTGATATCGCGAATGGCGCGGATCGGATTCTCCAGGGTCATGTCGCGCAGGACCACCATGGGATCCTCGAGCATGCGCAACATGCATGCCGTGGATCCGAGTTTCACGAACGTGGAGTACTCGCTCATGTTC
Source organism: Acidimicrobiia bacterium (assembly GCA_010030605.1). Classification (GTDB taxonomy): domain Bacteria; phylum Actinomycetota; class Acidimicrobiia; order Acidimicrobiales; family Ilumatobacteraceae; genus Casp-actino8. Next base: position 3,070 of record RHCK01000056.1, on the reverse strand, counting down.
GAGTCACCCACGATCACGTGCAATCGCCGGAACCGCTCCGCGTCGGCGTGCGGCTCGTCGCGCGTGTTGATGATCGGTCGACTCCGCGTCGTGGCCGACGACATGGTCTCCCAGATGTGGTCGGCGCGTTGCATGATCGAGTACACCGGACCTCGAGCCGTCTGGACGATCTTTCCCGCGCCCGTGAAGATCTGTCGGGACACCAGGAATGGAATGAGGACCGAGGCGTGCGCTTCGGCATCGTCCGTGCGAGCCGTCAGATAGTTCTCATGGCATCCGTAGCTGTTGCCGGCGGAGTCGGTGTTGTTCTTGAAGAGATAGACGGTTCCGCGTATCCCCTCCTCGCGCAGGCGCTCCTCGGCCGACACCAACAACGACTCCAGAATTCGTTCGCCAGCCTTGTCATGCACCACGGCTTCGTAGATCGAATCGCATTCGGGTGTGGCGTATTCGGGGTGGGAACCGACGTCCAGATACAAGCGGGCGCCGTTTTCCAGGAAGACGTTCGAACTACGCCCCCACGTGACCACCTTGCGGAAGAGATACCGAGCGACCTCGTCGGGACTGAGGCGACGTTGACCCTTCAGCGTGCACGTGACGCCGTACTCGTTCTCGAGACCGTAGATACGACGCTCCACGAACGAAAACTACTTCCTGCCCGCACGATCCGACAGGTCGGGCCGGCCCCGCGGAGCAACGCCGGTGAATTCTCAGGCGAGCAAAGCCGACACTTCGGCGTCATCGAGACGTCGGAAGCAACGGCGCCCATTGGATCGCGACAACACCGCGACTTCGGTGTCATCGGCTCCCAGCGACCGATCCGGGCCCGACAATGCGGCCACACAAGCGCGAACAGCCGTCCGGAGATCGGCGGTGCGATTCCACGCGTCTTTCAAACGATCCGCGATCGCCTCGGCGTCTCCGCCAAGAACGCTCATTCCACGCTCGTCGACCAATGTTCCGTCGTACATGATGTGGAACAACTGGTCGGCGTCCTGATCGAATCCGACTTCTGCCACCAGGATCTCGACCTCGAAAGGCTTCGTGTCGTGGGTGAACGTTTGGCCCAGGATCTGGGCGTATTCGTTCGCCAGGCTGCGTGCCTCCACGTCGTCGCGCGAGTACTGGTACCCCTTCACATCGGCGTTGCGAACACCGAATCGCCGCAACTGATCGAACTCGTTGTACTTGCCCACACCGGCGAAGCCGATGCGGTCGTAAATTTCGCTGATCTTGCGCAACGTGTTGGAGGTGTTTTCAGCCACCAGCACGATTCCGTCGTCGTATTGCACGGCGACCAACGCTCGTCCGCGGGCGATCCCTTTTCGTGCGTAGTCCGCACGATCTTTCATCAACTGCTCGGGGGCGACGTAGAACGGCATGTTCATGACGCACCTCCGGATCGCATCGCGCGTTGCTCGTCGAGAAATGCTTCGAATCGCGGCGCTAGGTCGGCATCGGTCCGACGCAGCCATCCATCGGCCGTGATGGTGGCGACCACCGGGTAGATGCCTCGGAGGGCATCCGCACCACCGGTGGCCGCATCGACCTCGGCCGCTTCGTGCAAGGCGCGACAGGCCAAGGTGACCGCGTCATCAGCCGACATCTCGGGCCGAAATCCGACCTTGAGCACCGTGCCCGCCGGACCGCCTCCCGAGCCGATGGCCACGAAGTCACGTTCCTCGTATCGCCCGCCCGTCATATCGAAGTCCCACAATCGACCCGTGCGACGCAGCAAGTCGTATCCGGCGAAGATCGGCGACACGCCGAGACCCTGCATGGCCGCGGGAAGGTTCGCACGCACCAACTGCGACAACTGATTCGCTTTGCCCTCGAGGCTGATCGAACGCCCGTCGAGCTTCTCGAAGTGTTCGAGTTGAAGTTGGAACACCTTGATCATGTCCATCGCCGGACCAGCCGTTCCGGCGATGGCCACACCGCTGTAGCGATCGGCGGGGACGACCTTTTCCATCTCGCGATTGGAGATGCGATGACCCATGGTGGCTCGGCGGTCGCCGGCCATGATCACGCCCTGGTCGAACTTCAGCGCCAGGACCGTCGTGCCATGCGGAGCCGACACTCGCGAGACATCGGACGCCGCATCGACCGCGAAAGGTTCGATACCGACGCGACGTAACAAGGTCACGAAGCTGCTACCCGGATCGGTCTCGGGACCGAACATCGGCACCACTCACTCACCGCCCTTTTGGATGTAGGACTTGACGAAGTCCTCGGCGTTCGATTCCAGAACATCGTCGATCTCGTCGAGAAGATCATCGAGTTCGGCCCGCAATTTGTCGCCCTGTTCCGTGGACGCGCCGGAGTCGTGAACGACCTCTTCGGTCTTCTCGGAGGCTTGTTTGTGTTTTTGAACTCGCTCGGCCATGGTCACTCCTTGCCGCCATCCTGCCACCAAATGGCCGATGCCGTCACCTTCAGGCACCCAACCGATCCACCAGGTCGGCAATCGATGTACTCGCATCCAGAAGTGCGCCAACGTGTGCCTTGGTTCCCCGTAAGGGTTCCATCATCGGGATTCGACGCAACGGATCCCGACCCACGTCGAGGACCATGCTGTCCCAGTTCGCCGCCACGATGTGATCGGGCCACCGACGCAAGCATTCTCCCCTGAAATAGGCGCGAGTGGATTCGGGAGCGTGATCGATTCCGCGTTCGACATCGTCGGTCGAAACGAACTGCCGCAAGCCCACTCGGGTCGCCAAGCAGCGTTCCGGACGCATGTCGTGGTATTGCAGATCGAGGGCTCGAAGCCGGCTGTCGGTCGGGGTCACTGCGTGACGAGCCGAGTACGCATCGATGAGGCGCTCTTTGGCCACCCAATCCACCAGATCGGCCACCGACGATCGATCACCCGCCAAACCGGTGAGGGCCTCCTCCCACAACTCCAACACGAGAGCCCCAACGTCCTCGCCCACGCTCGACAATCCGCGTTCCCGGGCGTAGCGAGACGCCTTCTCCAGAAGCGACCATTGAACGTCGAGCGCGGTCATACGCTCACCGTTCTGCAAAAGAATCGTGCGTTGCAACGACGGGTCGTGACTCACCTGCC
>RHCK01000055.1 GCA_010030605.1 Acidimicrobiia bacterium | reverse complement strand
CGGAACGCCCATCGATGACACCATCGCGAACTTGGTGTGCGCACAGTTGATCCACCTCGAGAGCGAGAATCCCGACAAGGACATCAACATCTACATCAACAGTCCCGGGGGCGACATCACCGCTTTGTTCGCCATCTACGACACGATGCAGTTCATCAAGAACGACATCGCCACGATTTGTCTCGGTCAGGCCGCCAGTGCGGCCGCCGTTCTGTTGGCGGCCGGCACGAAGGGCAAGCGTTTGGCTCTGCCGCACAGTCGTGTTCTTCTGCACCAGCCGTACGGACAGGTCGGATACGGACAGGTGACCGATCTCGAGATCGCCGCAAAGGAAATCTTCCGCATGCGTGACATCCTCGAAGAGATCCTCGCCCAACACACCGGCCAACCGATCGAGCGCATTCATGCCGACACCGATCGTGACTTCGTGATGGAGGCCAGCGAGGCCCTCGCATACGGAATCATCGACGATGTCATCTCGTCGCGCACGGTCGTCGACCGCAGCGGCCCGATCCGCTGACCTGCTCTTTCTTTCGCATCACACGGATTTCTCAAGTCACACCGGTATCCAACCGAAGATCGGTCAGGATGTGTAAGGCTGTCGGACTGAAGGGAGGGCGATCGTGGCGAAGTTCGGTGACACCGGAGAAATTCTGAAGTGCTCGTTCTGCGGCAAGTCGCAGAAGCAGGTCAAGAAGTTGATCGCTGGTCCTGGCGTCTACATCTGCGACGAGTGCATCGACCTCTGCAACGAAATCATCGAGGAAGAAGTCGGCGAGGCCGCCGATCTGCGCCTCGAGGAACTCCCGAAGCCCCGCGAGATTTGCTCATTCCTCGACGACTACGTCGTGGGTCAGAATCAGGCCAAGAAGGTCTTGGCCGTGGCCGTGTACAACCACTATCGACGGCTCCAGTATCAGAAGGAGACCGGCGTCGCGCGCCGCGACGACGTCGAGCTCGCCAAGAGCAACATCCTTCTTCTCGGGCCCACCGGTTGCGGTAAGACCCACCTGGCCCAAACGCTGGCGCGAATGCTCAACGTTCCGTTCGCCATCGCCGATGCCACTGCACTCACCGAAGCGGGTTACGTCGGTGAGGACGTGGAGAACATCCTCTTGAAACTGATCCAAGCCGCCGATTTCGACGTGAAGAAAGCCGAGACCGGGATCATCTACATCGACGAGATCGACAAAATCGCCCGTAAGAGCGAGAACCCGTCGATCACTCGCGACGTGTCCGGCGAAGGTGTGCAGCAGGCTTTGCTCAAGATTCTCGAAGGCACGGTTGCCTCGGTTCCCCCGCAGGGTGGTCGCAAGCACCCTCATCAGGAATTCATCCAGATCGACACCACGAACGTGTTGTTCATTTGTGGTGGAGCGTTCGCCGGGCTCGACAAGATCATCGAACAGCGCATCGGTCACAAGGGAGTGGGATTCCACGCCACGGTGCGTAGCAAGGCCGAAAAGAACGCCGGCGACCTCTTCGCTCAGGTTCTTCCCGAAGACCTCTTGGCCTTCGGGCTCATCCCCGAGTTCGTCGGACGACTCCCGATGGTGGGTGCGGTGCACAATCTCGACAAGGAAGCACTCGTGCAGATTCTTGTCGAACCCAAGAACGCTCTCGTCAAGCAGTTCCAGAAATTCTTCGAGTTCGAAGACGTGGAACTGGAACTCACCGACTCCGCTCTCGACGCCATTGCCGAGCAGGCATTGGAGCGGGGGACCGGCGCTCGTGGCTTGCGGGCCATCCTCGAAGAGACCCTCCTCAATGTGATGTTCGACCTTCCCGGCCGAGCCGATGTGGCCAAAGTCGTGATCGACGAGGACACCGTTCGCAACAAGACGGCTCCCGATCTCGTGTTGCGTTCCGCTGCTCGGGTGACTCGCCCGCGTCGCGCGGCCAGCTGACTCTCGTCGACGACGGCCCATGACGTACGAGCAAGCGCTGTCGTATCTCGACGACCGAGCGTCGTATCAGAAAACCGGTCGAATCGACTCGCCGTCACTCGATGTGATCACGCGCTTTTGTGCACTGATGGGGGACCCGCAACATTGTGCCCCGGTCATTCACATCACCGGAACGAACGGCAAAGGCTCGACCGCGCAGATGGTCAGCCGCTTGCTGATGGCCAGTGGCCTGAAAGTGGGGACGTACACCAGCCCTCATCTCGAACGGGTGAACGAGCGATTCACCATCGATTGTGAACCAATCTCCGACGATTCCTTCGCCGAGCAGATCGCGGCGGTCTCGGACCTCGAGATGTTGTCCGGGGTACGCCCCGGATACTTCGACATTTGCACCGCCGCGGCTTTTCGTTGGTTCGCCGACGAGGCCGTCGATGTCATGGTGATCGAGGTGGGGCTTCTTGGTCGTTGGGATGCCACGAACGTGGTGAACGCTCAGGTGGCCGTGATCACGAACATCGGACTCGATCACATGGAGTTCGCCGGTCCGACCCGTCTCGACATCGCCAAGGAGAAAGCGGGAATCATCAAACCGATGAGCGCGGTGGTGTGCGGTGAAACCGACCCACGCATCGTGTCGGTGTTCTCGTCGGCTGGTGGGGCTTCAATGCTCGTGCGCGGCACGGATTTCGATGTCGACACGAATCAACTCGCACTCGGCGGGCGATTGATCGGCGTGCGTACTCCCACCACGATCTATCCGGAAATCGTGGTGCCGTTGCATGGCAAACACCAGGCCGACAACGCGGTCGTGGCGATCACCGCCGTCGAAGCCTTTTTCGCGCGACCGTTGCCGCAGGACGTCATCGACGAAGCGATGTCGTCGGTCGCCATGCCCGGGCGATTCGAGGTGATGCGACACCAACCTCTCGTGATCATCGACGGCGCGCACAATCCGGCCGGGGCCGACGTCTGCGCGGCGGTCTTTTTCGAGGACTTCGATCCGGCTGGTCGACGGGTGTTGGTGATCGGCTGTTTGCGCGGGCGTGATCCCGACGACATGTTGGCCGCGATTCGGGCCGACGAATTCGACCTGGTGGTGTGTTGTCCCGCTCCGTCGCCTCGCGGACTGCCGGCGACCGATCTGGCTGAGGCGGCCCGTCGATTGGGGTGCGACACGGTGGTCACCGCGTCGTCGGTCGAGCGTGGGATCGATCGAGCTCTGGCCGACGTCGGACCCGATGACGCGATTCTGATCACCGGTTCGCTGTACGTGGTGGGTGCGGCGCGACCACATGTGGCACGCGTCCTGCCCTGACCGAAGGATGAGTGGCCGCGGTAACCTGACCCCATGTCCGACCGCACCCTCGTCCTCCTGAAGCCCGACACCGTCGAGCGGGGCCTCATTGGCACCGTCCTGTCCCGTTTCGAGTCCAAAGGTTTGCGCATCGTGGCCATGGAACTGCGTCAGCTCGACGATGCGACGTTGGCTCGCCATTACGAAGAGCACGTGGGCAAGGGCTTCTACGCCGACCTCGTGTCCTTCATGTCGCGTGGACCGGTCGTGGCTTTGGTGCTGGAAGGACCGGAGAACACCTGGGAAGTGGTGCGGACCATGATGGGCGCCACCAACCCCAAGACCGCCGCCCCCGGCACGATCCGCGGTGACCTGGGCATTCTCTTCACCGAGAACCTCGTTCACGGCAGCGATTCCTTGGATTCGGCGGCCCGAGAGATCGGCATTTTCTTCCCCAATCTGTAACATTTCGGGGATTCACCCTGTCCATCGGCAGGGTCGCAACGTCGTAGGAGGCTCTGGCCATGGCCCGCAATCATCCGCTGGCCCTCGGGCGAGACATAGCGATCGACCTCGGGACGGCCAACACCCTGATTTACGTCCGAGGCCAAGGCGTCGTGCTGAACGAACCCTCGGTCGTGGCCCTGGACGTGGCCGACGGCCGCCCGGTTGCCGTGGGCGAGGAAGCCAAGCGCATGATGGGCCGGACCCCGGGGCATATTCGGGCGGTTCGTCCGTTGAAGGACGGCGTCATCGCGGATTTCGAAGTGTGCGAAAAGATGCTGCGCTACTTCATTCAGCGGGTTCATAGCAGTCGATGGAGCAAGCCCCGCATGGTGATCTGCGTCCCGTCGGGCATCACCGGAGTCGAGCAACGCGCCGTGCAAGATGCCGCTGAGTACGCCGGGGCCCGCAAGCCGGTGCACATCATCGAGGAGCCCATGGCGGCCGCGATCGGAGCCGACCTTCCGGTGCATGAACCGAGCGGCAACATGATCGTCGACATCGGCGGTGGCACCACCGAGGTGGCCGTCATTTCGTTGGGCGGCATCGTCACCGCCCAGTCCTTGCGCGTGGCGGGTGACGAACTGGATGAAGCGGTGGTGGCGTTCCTCAAGAAGGAATTCTCCCTCGCCGTCGGAGAACGCACGGCGGAGGACATCAAGATTCAGATGGGTTCGGCGTGGCCGTTCGCCGAGGAAATGAAGGCCGACATTCGAGGTCGCGACCTCATCAGTGGTCTGCCGAGAACCATCACGTTGTCCACGGATCAGGTGCGCGAAGCCATCGCCGAACCAGTGGCCGCGATCGTCGATGCCGTACGAACGACGCTCGACAAAACACCTCCCGAATTGGCCGCCGACATCATGCATCAGGGAATCACCATCACCGGTGGAGGGGCATTGTTGGCGGGGATCGATCGCCGTTTGGCGCATGAGACCGGAATGCCCATCAACATCGCTCCCGATCCTTTGTATTCGGTCGTCATCGGATCGGGTCGCGCTCTCGAGAACATCGAGATGATGGGCGGAATGCTCTCCCAGAGCGGCGAATAGGTCGGGGACCTTCAATGCCGATTTACTCGGTGAGCCGACGACGGGCGGTGGCACTGCTCGCCTTGACCTCGATCCTGTTGATCACTCTCGACCAACAAGGAAATGGCGTCGTCGGTGGGGCTCGCAACGTCTTCGGATGGATCTTCCATCCCGTCGAGGAAGCCACGCGCGTGGTTGCTCGTCCGATCGAAAACGCTTGGCGGGGCATGACCAACTACGGCGAACTCGAAGACGAGAACCAACGATTGCAGGATCAGTTGGATCAACAAGAGGGAGCGTTCATCGCCGCGTTGGCGATCGTTCGTGACGCCCAGGAGTTGTTGGCTCTGAACGGGATCGACAATCTCGTCGATGTTTCATCGGTGACCGCGCAGGTGATCGGTGGAAGTCCGTCGAACTTCAGCCAAACGGTGGAGATCAACCAGGGATCCGACCGCGGACTCCAGGTGGGAATGCCGGTGGTGAACGCCGCGGGATTGGTGGGCAAGATCACCCAGGTGTACGCGAATCGTTCCGTGGTGTTGCTCGCCAGTGATGTGCAGTACGCGATTCCCGTGCAGATCGTGAACCAAGCCGAGGACACGACGACAACGACGACGACCACGACGACGACATCGACCTCCACCACGACCACGACGTCCACCACGTTGGCGCCGACCACCACCGCCGGATCGGCCGGTGGCGCAACATCGGGTGCCACCACGACGACCCCGCGACCCGGGGGCACGGTCACGCCGACGGCCACGACCTCCACGTTGGCGCCGACCACGACCCAACCGGCGATCGACTTGTCGGGCATCGACTTCGGGGCGTTGACACCGTCGTCGGTGGCGGTGTCCACCATCGCGCCGGGAGCGACATCCGAAGCGCCGACCACCACGATCGACATCAACAATCTGCCCACGGTCGAAACCGGCATCTTCCGCGGTCGCGGCTCCGACAAAGCGCCCGTGGTCGAGTTCGTCGACCAAAACGCACGGTTCGGCGAGGTGCGCGTGGGAGCGCTCGTCATCACCTCGGGTGGATCGAGCAGTCTCGCTCCACGCGGAATCGTCGTGGGTCGGGTGATCAAGATCGTCGAGCGAACCGGAACGGCGGGCGCGGTCCTCGAGGTGCGATTGACCGCGCGACTCTCGACGTTGAACTTCGTTCGCGTCTTGCTGTACCAGCCGGTGGTGTCGGGACAATGATCGATCTCGTCAACCGACCGCTCGTGCGCTTACTCATGGTGGGCCTTCCCGCGCTCGGTCTGCAGACGACGTTGTTCTCCGAACTCACTCCGTACGGCGTCGTCGTTCAGTTGTTGTTGTGCATGTCCATCGGTGCCGGGGTGGCGGCAGGGCCGGAAGGCGGTGCATTCGCGGGATTCGTGCTCGGTTTGATGTTCGACTTCGTGCTCACTTCACCGCTTGGCCTGTGTGCTCTGATTTACGGTCTGGCCGGATTCGTCGGCGGATTCGCGTTCTCGCCCTCTTTGGCCAATCCGAAGTGGTTGAACGCACTCACCTGCGCCGGGCTCGGGGCGGCGTCGGTGTTCGTCCAGCCGGTGGTGGCCAACTGGATCGGGGTCGAGGGATGGATTTCGACTCGATTGATCAAGGTGATGATCGTGGTTGCCTCGACGAACGCCCTGCTCGGATTCGTCGTCGTTCCCGTGATGCGCTGGACCTTGGCGGTCAAACGATTGCAACGGTTGGCGCCACCGGCCGAGGTGTACATGTGATGAGCCACCTGTTGACCTTGCTCGATTCGGTGAAGCCCACTGACGGCCCGATGGTGACAGGCTTCGATCATGGCTGGTGATCGACGTTCGTCCCGACTCGTCGCGCTGGGCGTCGTCGCCACGGTGATCTTCACCGCCCTCGGTCTTCGAATGTGGTTCTTGCAGGTGGTCGATTCGCCATCTCTCGAATTGAAAGTGCAGTCGAACAAAACGCGCACCGTGAAGTTGCTGCCCGAACGTGGTCGGATCTTCGATCGAGACGGAAGAATTCTCGCCGACAACGAGCGAATCGTGGTGGTCACCGTGGCGTGGGAGGCCATGCGCGACGACGATGACCGGGTCGAATTGTTCTCCCGTCTCGCGCCGGTTCTCGACATGGAAGTCGATGAAATGGAGACCCGATACGCCGGCCCCGTTGGTTCCACGGGCGAGCGAACCGGTTCGCGATACAGCCCGTTGCTTCCGATGCCTCTGAAAGAAGGAGTGAGCGAAGAGACGGTGGCCTACCTGTTGGAGCGTTCCGAGGACTTCCCCGGAGTCGACGCGACCATCCAGTGGAAGCGTGAGTATCCGTTCGCACCACTGGCCGCACATGTGGTCGGTTACTTGGGTGCGATCACCAAAAGTGACGCCGCACAATACAAAGACCTCGGATACGACCTGAACGAGCGCGTGGGTCAGTTCGGCGTCGAGAAGATCTTCGAGCCCTATCTGCGCGGTACTCCCGGGTTCGTTCGGTACGAGGTGGATTCTCGCGGTGCCATTCTTCGGGTCATCGAACGCGTCGAACCCACGCCCGGCAACGATCTGCAATTGGCGATCGACCTCGATTACCAACAGTTCGCCGAACAAGCTCTCGAAACCCAGTTGCGCTTGAACCGCTTCATCACGGCCTGTCAGGCCAAGGACGAGAAACGCCAGTTGGTGAAGCCACAGTTCCCGGCCTGTTCGAATCTGAAGGCTCCGGCCGGCTCGGTGGTCATGATGGATTACTCGAACGGCGAGGTGCTGGCGCTGGCCAGCTATCCCACCTTCGACAATCGGTGGTTCAACTCGGGAATCTCCGGAGACAAGTTCACCCAAATCTTCCCCAACACCAAGGACCCCGATCAGTCGCTGCTCGTGAACCGCGCCATCTCCGGTCAGTACAACCTGGGCTCGAGTTTCAAGCCGTTCGTCGCTTATGCGGCGCTCGCCACCGGCCAGCTGCCGGGTGGTGCGAGCTACAGGTACAACGATCAGGGTTCGTACACCTTGGTCAGCATCGACCGTGAGACGTGCCAAATGGTGAAGTGCATCTACCGAAACGCGTTGTGCGGTGGAGGCAACTACGCATGTCGTTACGGGCCAGTCACGGTCGAGGACGCCCTCGCGGTGTCCACCGACACTTTCTTCTACAAGATCGGAGAGGAAATCTTCTCCGAGCGCGGCGGTCAGCCGATCCTTCAAGAAGAAGTCCGCAAATTCGGATTCGGTTCCCGCACGGGAATCGATCTCCCGTACGAATCCGCCGGTCGCGTTCCCGACAAGGAAAGCAAACGTCAACTCGTCGAGGACGGCGTCTTGATGGAGGGGGAGAGTCCGAACTATCTGGTGGGTGACAACGTGCAGTTGTCCGTGGGGCAGGGCCTATTGGCCGCCTCGCCAATCCAACTCGCCCAGGCCTACGGCGCTTTGGCCAATGGTGGTGATGTCAATCGCCCGTTGATCGCGTTGGCATTGTTGTCGCCCAGCACGCCCGACTCCGAGCAGATCGGTTTCGCCGACGTGTCGAAGTCGACCGTGGTCCTGAACCTCGGATTGAAGAACACCGTGCGAAGTTTGGCGATTCCGTCCGACATTTTGCAGCCGATCGTGAACGGATTGACGCGCGTGATCACCGGTCCGGGGGTCGACAACGGGTCCTATCACGCCACGACCGGAGAAAGACTCTTCGCGAGTTACCCGTACGAGGATCTACCGATCGCCGGCAAGACGGGTACCGCGCAAGGCGCGGCGAGCCTTCCATGGAACGACTCGTCCGCATTCGCCGCGTTCAGCACCGATTCGACA
>RHCK01000540.1 GCA_010030605.1 Acidimicrobiia bacterium | reverse complement strand
GTGCCCGTCACCGAGATTGTTCCACCCGACGCATTAATTGTGGTAGTGCCGCTGTACGTGTTTGCCCCAGCAAGCGTCAGCGTGCCCGTGCCCGACTTGACGAGGTTGCCTGTTGAAGTTGCGATTGGATCCGCGACCGTGACATTGCCTGTATTCGCGTCAACGGTCAGGTTGAATGTTCCGGTAATCGCACTGCCCGATGATGGGTCGAACGTCAAAGTTCCAGAGTCCGACTGAATCTCGGTGTCTGCTGCCAGCGTCACGAGGCTGGCAATCGTGTTGTTACCGCTCGTATTGCGGATTGCACCGTTCGGACTGCTCGTCAACCCAAGACCACTCACCGTGATCGGCTCCGTCACACCAGACAGCCCGCCCGAGATCGCAAGCTCGGCACCTGACGCCACCGATGTGGTGCCTCGAGTCGTGGTGTTGTCACCCAACGCCGTGTTGTTGCTGATCGCCACCACTCCGGTGGAGATCGTGGTGTTACCCGTGTAGGTGTTCGCAGCCGACAACGTGAGCGTGCCAATACCGGTGTTCTTGGTCAACGTGCCGGAGCCAGAAATGATCCCCGAAAGGGTCTGGTCGGCCGACGATGAATAGATGAACGTCGCGTTGTTCGTGACTCCGGCCGTGTAATTATTCGGCGTACCCGAGCCGAGCACCCCGGTGCCAGACACGGTGAACGTGCCGGCGCTGATCGTGGTGGCACCGCTGTACGTGTTCGCGCCCGACAGCGTCAGCGTGCCGGAACCCGACTTGGTGACGGTGCCGGTCGAAGTGGCAATCGGGTCGGCAACGGCGATGTCGCCCGTGTTGGCATCAAACGTCAGGTTGAACGTGCCGGTGATGGCGCTGCCAGTCGGCGGATCGAGTGTGAGGGTTCCCGAGTCCGACTGAATCTCCGTAGTGGCGCCCAACGTCACCAGACCAGTAATGGTGTTGTTACCGCTCGTGTTGCGGATTGCACCGTTCGGGGTGCCCGTCAAACCGAGACCACTCACCGTGATCGGCTC
>RHCK01000539.1 GCA_010030605.1 Acidimicrobiia bacterium | reverse complement strand
ACTCACCGAGCAACTGCAACGCCTGAGCGATCAGATCCTGGGCCTCGCCCACCTTGTCCTGATACGCACCCAGATCGCCGTCACGCAACGCCGCATCTGCTTCGTCGAACAGACTCTGGGCTTCTTCCAAGAGCGCCGCCGGGTCGGTGACCGACGTTCCCGGATCCGTGGTTCCCGGATCGGTCGTGCCGGGATCCGTGGTGTCCGGCTCCGAAGATCCCGTGTCGGTGATCTCGCCCAGATCAACGTTGGCGTTCGGGAAGAGGCGACCGATCGCTTCGGTGAGGGTGTTGCCGATCACGGCTTCGCCGTCGTGCCACGCCAGAACCCGTCGCACGAACACCTGCTTGCTCCCCGTGTCGTCGGGACGCACGTACAACGGTCGCACCCACACCAGACCCTTGCCCACCGGCACCATCTGCAACTGACCGAAGATCACGCGCGATCCTCGCTGGTCCAGTTGAGTGATCACCGGTGAGATGGACGGGTTCGAATCCAGTTCGGCGGCCACGGTGGCCGGGCCGGCCGGAAGAGTTCCGCCGTACTTGTACACCTTCAGTTGTCCGTAGGTGGCCGGATCGCTGGACACCACCATCACGGCACGCAACTCTTTGCGCGTGTCGTCGGACGAGAACGGAACGAACGGACGCAACAACGAGAACACGGATTTGTTCCGAGTGCAGACCAATCTGTACGGCCGTTACCAATTCTCCGACGCCGATCAGTTCTTCAACCGTGACGCGGCATGGAGCGTGGCCCAGGCCGCCCCTCGCGAGCCCGAGATCTCGACGGGCGCGGGTGACACCACGACCGTGGTCGACGAAACCGCTCAGGCCAACACCGGTGATGTGGCCGACGCCAACGTCGCCCGTTTCGAGCCGTACTACACGCTCTTCCATGCTCCCGATAGTGATGCGACCACTGGTGTGTTCTCGTTGTTGCGTCCGTTCGTTCCGTTCTCGTCCGACGACACGCGCAAAGAGTTGCGTGCCGTGATGGTGGTGTCCAGCGATCCGGC
>RHCK01000538.1 GCA_010030605.1 Acidimicrobiia bacterium | reverse complement strand
CGATCTGGGTACCAAAAGTGCCCGAAACCGGGCACTTCGGTTACCCAGATCGCGCGTTGTGGTTTACAACGGTGTGTTGAGCGCTTCGCTACGAGCCAGTTCGTAGGCGGCCATCGCGCGTTCCTTGTCGAACAGGTGATGGGGCAGCGTGGCCGCTCGCGACGTGACCACCGAGGGAGCGAACAAAATCGATCGGCCCGACGTTCTCGCCTCCCATTCGGCGATCTCCTCGTGGGTGTTGCGTTCGACGATGTTGTTGAACGGGCCGAACATGGCGCCGGCCAACGGCGCGATGACGATCAGAATCTCGGCCGGTGCAGCCAAGTCCACGCTGACACCCGAGCGTACCCCGCCGTCGACGTACAGCGTGCCCTTGATGCGTTGTGGAGCCAGCAATCCCGGAACGGCTGATGATGCGGCCACCATGTGATGGATGGGTGTCGAGGCCCCGAACAGTTCGACCCGACGGAATCGAGGCAACGAACAGGCCACCGCATTGACGTTGTTCACGTTGCCGGCCCCGAACACCCGTCGCGCCGAACGCGCCAACACACCAGCGCGCGGGTTGGGAAAGCGCGGCACTTCCAGTGCGGCCAGTGCGTCGTAGCTGACGCCAAGTGCGGTGGCCGCGGCGGCCCATGATCCAGCTGACGTGCCGATCATCGGCGCCGTGGACAAGTCGATGCCCCGGGTTCGCAAGGTGTCGAGAATTCCGAGGGCATACCCGATGCCGAACAATCCTCCGCCACCGAAGGCGCCAGCCATGGGAACGCGATTGGTTGTCGTCATCGATCAGTGAGCCTCGAGCAACACCAAAGGAATCTCGCGCGTCGTGCGGGTTTGATAGCCGGCGTAATTGGTGTGTTTGGCCGTGATCTTGGGCCACATCTCGGCGCGTTCGGCGGCGGTGGCCACGCGAGCGGTGCGTACCGAGCGAGTGCCGCGAATATCCACCTCGACGCGCGGCTCGGACAACAAGTTCAGATACCACGCCGGATGATCGTCGTCGCCGCCCTTG
>RHCK01000537.1 GCA_010030605.1 Acidimicrobiia bacterium | reverse complement strand
GAGAATGCGAGCACGGCACCAGTGGCCATGAAGAGGATCGCTAGTCTGCGCACGAGTGCCTCCGAAGAGCGTAAGTCCGAGCCGAACGTTCACCATGTCGCGGTTGCTCGTGGTGGCCGGCAAAGGGGGTGTCGGCAAGACCACGGTAACCGCCGTGATGGCACGAGCCTCAGCCGACAGCGGTCTGCGCGTGTTGGTTGTGACCCTTGACTCCCGAACCGGGCTGTCCGAATTGTTGGGCGGTCGACCCTCCGATGGCACGACGTACGAAGGAACCACCATCCTCAGCGGTCTCGGCCCGAACGGCACGGGCAGCATCCATCTGCGCACCATCACGGCTGGCGAGGCTCTGCAGGATTACCTCGCCACACAAGGCCTGGCCCGACTGGCCAAGCGACTGGTGTCCACCGGCGTGGTGGGCGTGGTCGCCAGCGCCGCCCCCGGCATCGACGATCTGTTGGTGTTGGGCAAGATCAAACATCTGGTGGGCCTCACCGGACCCGACGGTGACTACGACCTCATCGTGGTCGACGCTCCGGCGGCCGGGCATGCGCTGAGTTTCTTGCAGTCACCCAAGGCGATGGCCACCACGATTCGGGGTGGTCCGTTGCGTTCACAAGCCATCGAGGTGCAACGCATGCTGACCGACCCCGACAAGTGTCGGGTGTTGATGGTGACGTTGCCCGAGACCACGCCCGTCAACGAGATGCTGGAGACCACCGCGCTCTTGCGAGATTCGGTGGGGGTGGCGTTCGCGCCGGTGGTGGTGAACAACGTCGACGTGTCGCTCGAGATCGAATCTCTGGTCTCGGGAGATCTTCCCGACGGAATGCTCGCCGATGCCGCTCGTTATCGAGCCGAACGCAGCGTGCTTCACCGCGAGGCGATCGACCGCGTGAGTTCCGAGCACCACGACGTGATCACCCTTCCTCATGTGGCCACGGCATCAATGAGCGCCGACGACGTGATCGAACTAGCCGATCATTTGCGCGGAGTGACACCGAAGAAACCTCGGGCGA
>RHCK01000536.1 GCA_010030605.1 Acidimicrobiia bacterium | reverse complement strand
CTTGTGCCTCAGTTGCAACCAAGAGTGCGTCGGTCGCATGGGTCTGAACCGTTGGCTCGGGTGCATCGAGAATCCGCGCACCGGTCGCGAACACGAGTGGCTCGTGGACGGTCACGTGTCGTTGACCACCAAGCCGAAGTCCGTGATGGTCGCCGGTGCGGGTCCGGCCGGTTTGCAGGCCGCCATCGCTGCGGCACGCAACGGTCACCACGTCACGGTGTACGAGAAAGAAGCGGCGGCGGGTGGCCAAGTGCGCATCGCGGCCAGCGTTCCGAACCGCGCCGAGTTCGGCGACATGATTCGCAACCAACTCGCCGAATGCAAACGACTCGGCGTGGAGATCGTCTATGGCAGTGGCGTGTGGCCCGGTCTGGTCGACGAGAAACGACCCGATCACGTGATCGTCGCCACGGGTGCCGAGCCATCACGCCCGTGGTGGGTCGCCGACCCCGAGACCGACGAAAGCGCGCGCCGGGTGTGCGACGTGCGCAACGTTCTCGACGGCTCCGCGCCGATGGGTGGTCCGCGAGAGGGCGACTCCGTCGTCATCATCGACGAGATCGGATTCCATCACGCCACCTCGACCGCCGACGTGTTGTCCGATCGAGGATGCAATGTCGAGATCGTCACTCCCGGAATGGTGGTTGGTCAGGATCTCGGCATCACTCTCGACATGGAGACGTGGTGGATGCGCGCGAGCGCCAAGGGCATCGTGCAAAGCACCGACCTCGTGCCGATGGGTTTCGCCAACGGTGAGTTGACCCTGCTTCACCATCCCACTGGCGTGAATCAAACGCGCCGGCCCGATTGGGTGGTTCTCGCGGTTCCGCCGAACCCGGTGGAGTGGTTGTACAACGACCTAAAGAGCGCCGGTGTGAGCGTGGAGCGTGTCGGAGATTGTGTGGCTCCGCGCCGTGCTCATGCCGCCGTCGTCGACGGTGAGCGCGCCGGCTCGAGTGTGTGAACTGTCGGTGAACCGTCGATCCGCCTGACAGTTTCGGCTCTTCGTCGACGAAGAG
>RHCK01000535.1 GCA_010030605.1 Acidimicrobiia bacterium | reverse complement strand
TCAACGGTTCGGATTTGACGGTGCCAGCCGTGAGGTTGACGCGGAGAATTTTTCCAGCCCAAGACATGTTGATGCTCCTTGTGGGTGGGGGGGATTAACCGGCGGTCGGCTGGTTACCCAGCTTGTCGGCCCACTGTTTCATTTTGTCGATGCCGGTCCAGTTGGCATCGACGAAGGTGATGGCGCCAGTCGGGCAGGCGTCGGCACAGGCCGGGTCGCCGCCGCACAGGTCGCACTTTTGCACCTTGCCAGTCTCTTGCACATAGTTGATGGTGCCGAACGGGCAGGCGATGGTGCAGACCTTGCAGCCCACGCAGGTGGACTCGTTGACCACCTTGGCACCGGTGGCCTTGTCCACCGTGATGGTGGCGTCGCGTGAGATGCTGTTGACGCCGTTGTAGTCGTAATGGCTCTGGCCGGAAAGCCCCGTGCCCCGGAACGTGACGTTGCCGTCGCCGGTGATGTCGTGGTTGATGCTGACGTCGTTGTTCCGGAAATACTCCAGGCTGCCGTCGCGACCGAGGGTGACCGTATTGCGGGCGTCGAGGGAACCGACGCCGGCGCCGGCGCCGATCTGCAGCACGCCTTGGTAGATGGCGAGGCCGCCGGTGTTGTAGGTATCGGTCGTGATGGTGAGCCGACCGGTG
This sequence comes from Acidimicrobiia bacterium, assembly GCA_010030605.1. Classification (GTDB taxonomy): domain Bacteria; phylum Actinomycetota; class Acidimicrobiia; order Acidimicrobiales; family Ilumatobacteraceae; genus Casp-actino8. Next base: position 372 of record RHCK01000535.1, on the reverse strand, counting down.
CCGTATTTCTCGATGCGCAGGGAAGGCTTGGTCCCTCCTGAGGTCGGGGTGGAATTGCTGTCGACGCCGTTGCTGGCCCGCCACGCGTCGCGCAGGTAGCCGCTGTAGGTCAGGTCCGTCCGCTGGTTGATGATGAGGGTGGCGGCCCCGATCCCGGTGTCATGGGCGGCGGACTCGACGTTCTGCAGCACGGCCCAATTGGGATTCCGTCCGGTCGAGATATTGCCGATCGTCTGGGTCGTGCCGCGGAGGGTGAAATAGGCGAAGGGGTTCGCGGTGTCGAAGGTCACGTCGACGTCCGCCCCCATCTGGTTGCTGGCGCCGAACTCGAGCTGCGCCCAGACATTGGGAAACACCCAGTTGGTGCTGTTC
>RHCK01000534.1 GCA_010030605.1 Acidimicrobiia bacterium | reverse complement strand
GCAAACGACGAACCTCGGTCGACAACAGGGGAGTGAGCACCGCCACCAAGGCGATGGTTCCCATCACGAAGATCGACGTGCGCGCTCCGAAAGCGTGAACCATCGGACCGGCGACCAGCAGTCCGATGGGTGCGAAGGCCAACGACCCGAACGCGTCGTACGAGCCGACGCGAGACAAAGCTTCCTCGGGCACGTTGGTTTGCAGCGTGGTCATCCAGTTGGCGTACATCACGTCGACGGCCACGCCGGTGCCGGCCGCGGCGAGGAAGATCACCCACAACGGAACGATGAAGCCGGTGGCCAACATCCAGAGTGCGCCCATGGGCATCACGCCGACGGCAACCAGCAACGGGCGTCGTGGTTTGAATCGGAACGCCAGTCCGGTGCCGAGGATGTTGCCCAGTCCGAAGCCGAACATCATCGTTCCCATGGCGCGCGCTCCGTCGAACTCTTCCTTGATCTGCACCGGCGCCAACACGGCGATGAACGCCTCGAACGCCAAGTGGTAGAAGGCGAAGCAACCGACGATCAACACGATCCAGCGACGCGAGGAGAATTCCTTCCAGCCGACGCGAAGTTGGGTGATCATGGACGTTCGCTCATCGTCGTCGACGGTCTCACCGAACGTCTTGGGAAGGCGAAGGGAGAACACGAGCAGCCCGGCGATGAGAAACGAGGTCGCATCGGCGAGAAGACCCCAGCCCGGTCCGGCGGTGGCCACCACGAATCCGGCGACGCTGGCCCCCAACGTGAAACCGACGTTGGCGCCGAACCCGAGGATCGAGTTCGCGCCTTGCAGAAGATTTTTGGGCACGATCATGGGCATGAGCCCGCTGAAGGCCGGATACCACAAGGCGTTCAGAACCCCGAAGATGAATCCGTTCACGCACAGTAAGGGGACCGACGCGTTGTCGGTGATGAACGCGATCGCGCTGATGGCCACCACTCCACTCCCGATGATGTCGGTGATTCCCACCAATTGAGAGCGACCGAATCGATCGGCGGCCACTCCACCAATG
>RHCK01000533.1 GCA_010030605.1 Acidimicrobiia bacterium | reverse complement strand
GGAGCGCTCCGTCGGCGATGGGAGACGAATTCGCTTCGTGGGGTCCCGTTCCGAGAAGCACTCCGCGCGTGAGCAATGATGAGAGCGTGACCGCCGAGATCGACCTCGACCGACTGACCTTGCTCGACCCCGAGGTATCCGACTGTCCCTATGCGGCCTACGACGCGTTGCGTCGCGAGGCTCCCGTCTGGCGGGACAACGCCACGGGGATGTACGTCGTCACCCGTTACGAGGACGTGCGCCAGGTGCTCACCGATACGGTGCGTTTCACCAGTGCCCGGCATCGCGGTCGCATCGACCCGCGCAGTGCGCGTCTGAAGAAGATCTACGAGGAGAAGGGTTGGCTTCCCGGGGCCACATTGGCCGCCCGAGACGATCCGGAACATCGCGAGATGCGCGGATTGTTCAACCACGCGTTTCGACCGTCGAAGATCAAGGAGATGGACGACTTCATTGTCGACCTCGCGCATCGTTTGATCGACGATTTCATCTCCGCCGAACGATGCGACTGGGTTCGATCGTTCGCCATCCCTCTACCCCTCATCGTGATCGGACGTCAGATGGGGGCGCGCGACGAGGACATGTGGCGCATCAAGGCCTGGACCGACGCGTGGGTGCATCGACTGGGCATGATGCAAACCGAGGACGAGGCCGTGTGGTCCACCGAAATGGAGATCGAAGCCCAGCACTACTTCCAACCAATCTTCGAACGTCTGCGACGAGAACCCGACGACACCTTGTTGAGCGACCTGGTGAACACGGTCATCCCCGAGTGGGGTCGCACCCTCACCGACAACGAGCTGCACGCCGAGATGATGGCCGACACCTTCGTCGGTGGTTCGGAGACCACCACCAACGCGCTCGCCGAAGGCGTTCGCTTGCTCATCGAGAACCCGGCGGAATGGGACAAGTTGGTCTCCGATCCCGATCATTACGTTCCGCTGCTCGCCGAGGAGGTTCTGCGACTCGAGGGCCCCGTTCAAGGACTCTTCCGAACCGCGGCCGTCGACGTCGAACTGC
>RHCK01000532.1 GCA_010030605.1 Acidimicrobiia bacterium | reverse complement strand
AGGCGGGGAGTGGAAGTCGTTGCCGGCGCCAAGCGACGTACAGCAGGACGATGGTGCAGACGAACGAAGCGGCGGTGATCATGTCGGTCGGAGACGTCAGAGGTTGAGTGAACGTCTCGAGGGTGCGACGAATGGCGGTGAGGCCGAAACTCGCGCCCTCTTTCCACGCTTCGCCCTGCACGCGGAACCAAACTCGGCTCTCGTCGGCGTGAGCGTCGATCCAGAGTTGGTAGCCGATGAAGCCGATCGGGGCGAGCACGGGCGCGATTAACGGTCGCAGGGATCGATCGCGTCGCGCCACGATGATGGCCGCGACGACGCAGGCGAACACCACCGCGATGCCGTTCGGTCGAGTGGCGGTGGCCAGGGCGGCGGCGATTCCGGCGAGAAGCCATCGTTCGTGGTGCAACGCGAGCAACGTGACCGCGGCCAGCGTCAGCAACAGGGCTTCGGAATAGGCGAAGCTGAGAACGAAACTGCCCGGGAAAATGGCGCACAGAATCATGGCGGTTCGGGCGTGACGAACTCCGAACCAAGCGCGCGTGAGAAGTCCGACGAGAACGATGAATGCCGCACCGAGGATGAGATTGAGAAACAACGCGGCGAAGGTGTCGCCACCGGGTAGCACTCGGTCCAACCAACGCACGCCGTAGGGGTACGACGGGAAGAACGCCAATCTGGCCTGTGGCTCTTCGTAGGTGATGCCCGCGGGAACGAACGTCGGGTAGCCGTAACGAACGATTCGCATGTACCAGAGCCCGTCCCACGACGTGAGAACGTCGAGGATCATCTTGCCGGCTGATCGTGGGAGCACAAGGGTGCGGGAGTGCGGGTCCACCTTGCCCGTGAGGCCGAAAACAATCTGTGATCGCGCCTTGTTCTCGTCGGCGCGCAGTTCGGCGGCCACGATGGCCGCACCGACGAGCACCATGATGCGGGACAGAACAAATGCCATCGCAGCGGACCGCACGGACGAGATCCACGTGGCACGCTCCGATTCGACCGTCGTCGTTGCGGGGG
>RHCK01000531.1 GCA_010030605.1 Acidimicrobiia bacterium | reverse complement strand
GAAGACCTGGGCGAATTGTTCGGGCGGCACCTGGCCGGAATCACGAACGGCGTCGAGAACACCAACCGCCGTGGCGAGCGAGTACGCGATCTCTTGAACCGGGGTGGCACCGGCTTCCTGCAAGTGATACGAGCACACGTTCATGGGGTTCCACTTGGGTGCGTTGTTCGCGCACCACGCCACCATGTCGACGATGAGACGACGCGAAGGGACCGGCGGGAAGATGTACGTGCCACGCGACAGGTACTCCTTCACGATGTCGTTCTGCGTGGTGCCGCGCAACGCCGCGCGGGCCACGCCTTGATCCTCGGCGTTGGCCACGTACAACGCCAGCAACCATGCGGCGGTGGCGTTGATGGTCATCGACGTGTTCATCTGTCCGGGCGGAATGCCGTCGAGCAACGTGCGCATGTGGCCCAAATGAGCCACGGGGACTCCGACCTTGCCCACCTCGCCGGCGGCCATGGGGGAGTCCGGGTCGTAACCGGTTTGGGTGGGGAGGTCGAAGGCGATGGACAGTCCGGTCTGACCTTTGGCCAAGTTGGTTCGGTAGAGCTCGTTCGAGGCCTTGGCGGTGGAGTGGCCCGAATAGGTGCGCATCAACCAGGGTTCGTCGCGCCTGGTCTTCTGGTCATCGGGCTGTCGAGCGTCTGCCATGGGGTCAGTCTGTCGGAAAAATCACGACTTCGACGCCTCGGCGAGCAGTCCGAGGTACTCGGCGCGCGGGACGTCGATGGCACCGAGCGAGACGAGATGCGGCGTGGTCCATTGCACATCGAACAATCGGATACCCGCGACCCTCATGGTGGCGGTGAGGGCCCACAGGGCGATCTTCGACGCGTCGGTGCGTCGATGGAACATGCTCTCGCCCGCGAAGAAGCGACCGATTCGAACGCCGTACACCCCTCCGACCAATTGATCGTCGGCGTACACCTCGCATGAATGGGCCCAGCCGCGTCGATGCAATTCGGAGTAGGCGCGGATGAAGTCGTCGTTGATCCAACCGTGCTTGCGCTTCTT
>RHCK01000054.1 GCA_010030605.1 Acidimicrobiia bacterium | reverse complement strand
CGCCATGCCCAAGTGGTCGCCATGGCTCCTCCTGGGCATCATCTTGGTGCTCATCTTCGGACCCCAGCTTCTTCCCGGACCCGACCGCGAGAAGATCGGCTTCGAGGAGTTCATCACCCAGGTGAACGCCGGCAAGGTCGATGAAGTCAAGTTGAACAACACCACGCTTGGTATCACCGGCTCGTTCACTGATGGCTCCGAGTTTTCCACCACCGCGCCTCCGGGGTTCCCCAACGAGAGCGACCGTGAGCTGTTGCGCACCAAGGGCGTGGACTTCAAACCCACCACTCCCCAATCGAACTGGCTCGTCAGCCTCATCCCGCTGCTGCTGCCCTTCGTTCTCATCATGGGTTTCCTCGTCTGGATGAACCGACGTGCCTCGGGCCAGATGGGCAACGTGATGTCGATCGGTCGCAGTCGTGCCAAGGCCTACAACGCCGATCGGCCCTCCACCACTTTCGCCGACGTCGCGGGTTACGACGGCGTCAAGACCGAAATCAAAGAAGTGGTCGACTTCCTGCGCATGCCCGAACGCTTCAAGGAAATCGGTGCTCGAGTCCCCAAGGGAATTCTCCTTGTTGGCCCCCCGGGAACCGGAAAGACGTTGTTCGCTCGCGCCGTGGCCGGAGAAGCCGGAGTCGGATTCTTGTCGGTCACCGGTTCGGATTTCATGGAAATGTTCGTCGGTGTCGGGGCCAGTCGCGTGCGCGATCTCTTTCAGCAGGCGCGCAAAATGGGGCGCGCCATCATCTTCATCGACGAAATCGACTCCATCGGACGCAAGCGTGGTGCGGGTCTCGGAGGCGGTCACGACGAGCGTGAGCAAACGCTCAATCAGATGTTGGCCGAGATGGACGGATTCGAAACGTCCGAGGGAATCGTCATCCTCGCGGCCACCAACCGACCCGACATTCTCGATCCGGCATTGTTGCGCCCCGGACGTTTCGACCGACAAATCGTGGTGCCGTTGCCCGAATACGAGGAGCGACTGGCCATTCTGAAAGTTCACAGTCGCGACAAGCGCATGGGACCCGACGCCGACCTCGAAGTCATGGCCAAGGGAACTCCGGGCATGAGTGGCGCCGACCTGGCCAACCTCGTCAACGAAGCGGCCTTGTTCGCGGTGCGTCGTGGAAGCGTGCAGATCGAACGCATCGACTTCGAGTCCGCGCGTGATCGCATCATGATGGGTGCGCGCCGTGATTCGCTCGTGTTGTCGGCCGAAGAGAAGCGGGTCACCGCTTACCACGAAGGCGGTCACGCGGTGCTGGCCGCCGTTCTTCCGAACGGGGACGCACTGCACAAAGTCACCATCCTCCCGCGCGGCATGGCACTCGGCGTCACACAGACGTTGCCGGAAGAACGGCACAGTTTCTCCAAGGACTACATCCTCGACCGCATCTGCATGGCGCTTGGCGGACGCGTGGCCGAGCAACTGGTGTTCCAGCAACAGACCACCGGGGCCGCGAACGATCTCGAAGTCGTCACCGGCTTGGCTCGCCGCATGGTGCGCGAATGGGGCATGAGCGACAAGGTCGGCCCGATGGCGTGGCACAACAACCAACAGGTGTTCCTCGGAGAGGATCTCATGACGGGTGGTCGCGAATACAGCGACGACACGGCGCGCATGATGGATGAGGAAATCAATCAGATCCTCACATCACAAGAGATGCGCGCGATCGATTTGCTCACCAAGCACCGCCGTGGCCTCGATCTGGTGGCCCAAGCGCTTCTGGAAAAAGAGACCATCGACGGATCCGAAGTGGCCGAACTCGTGCAGCAAGGAATCGGCGACAGTCCCTCGGTTCCCGTTCCGAGCGTCGACTGACTGTCAGTGATTCGAGCAATCGCCCGCGACGGGCGTTGACTCCGGGTCGCGAACTCGAGCCACCGCCGCCCACAAATCGGTGGCCGTCACCGGACCCAAGATGGAGTGTTCGACGATTCCCGTGCGGTTGCACACCAGCAGGGTGGGAACGGCATCGATTCGATACTTGTCATGCATTGCTCGATCGTTCGAATACTCGAACTCGAGCACCGAGACCCGTCGACTCTTCAACGCTTGTGCTTTGGCGGCCACGTCGGCACACACATGACACGTCGCCGAGGTGAAGACGACGATGGCCCATTCGGGAACATCGCCGGCGCCAGTGGTGGGATCGATTCCAAAGATGTCGCGGGGATCGATTTGTTCGGGCACCGTCCAGGATTTCTGCGTTGGAGCATCAGAGCGTCGACGTTGTCGTGCGACGAGTGCAACCGCCGACACGATTGCGACGATGACGAGGGCGATGAACACTTGCGTCATCGTCGGTCACTCCGGAATCGCCAACGAACCGCTCCGACCGCGCAAGGTCGGGGTCCGCTCCAGTCGCCGCTCGACCACCATCGGTCGATCGCCGGCCACCACCAAGGGGCGGCCAAAGGCCAAAGGATCCACCAGATCGACCGGCACCACCGAGTTCGCCGGCAACGCAACCGACGCCAGTCCGGGGATCGGCTCTTCCCCACCAGGTCCGACCGAATACACGGTGAATGTCCCGGCTTCACCGGAGGTGTTCAACACGATGAGCACGTCTTCGATGGCGATCGAGGTGCTGGTGGGCACACGCCAACGATCCGAGGTGAAACCCTCCATCACTCCCAGAACGGCGGTCGTGGCCACGTAGTCGGCAGCCGGACGAGTAATCACTCGTTCGACCACGAGGTCGTCTCCGGTTTCGCTCGACACCAACATCGCGTGTGATCCGTCGGGCATTCCCACGATGGATGACGGGTCGAAGGTGACCACTTCGTGAGGTGGAATCGTGAGATTCGATGGCGGTAGCGCCAGATCGGTCTGTCCGAGTCCAAGAACCAAGACCGATGCTTCAGCCTCGCGATCCGTGGGATTGAAGATCGAATAACGCTCGGAGATGCCGGCACCCTTTTCGCCATCGGCGAACCACCAACCACCGGCGGCCGAGGGTGCGCCAAGAGCGTTGATGTGACCCAAGCGGCCACCACCCAGGTAATGCTGATCCTTGGCGGCCACGAAACGCCCAGTCTCGGCCTCGACGGCGACCGCCAGAACCTTCTCGTCACGGAAGCCCGCTTCGGCCACGTTGACCACGCGAATCGAACGAGCTGGGATCACGAAACCTTGGAGATTCGACGGCGTGCGCGGCCCGTTCTCGGTGGCCACGGACACGTTCACGATCGCGGCAGATCGATACGGGTTACTGAGGATCAAACGGAAGTCGGATCCATCGAACGTGAACCCATCGGCGAAGTACCACCGATCCGATGTGGCGTTGGCACACGGAGCGACCGCCACACCTGCCGGGTGAATGGCCCGCTGCTCCACCGCGACGAACGAAGAATCCAATTCGACCACCGTCGAGGCGTAGGTCGCATCGACGAGCGAGCGCACGTCGACCGTGGTCTGGCTACGCGCCTCGACGGACACCGTCGACCGAACGGGGTCACCTTCGGCGGTCAACACGGTGATGGTCCCGGCCGATGTCACGTCGGTGGGATTCGAGAGAATGACTTCGCCGGAGTACAGACCACTGCCGCTATCGCCGGCTGCCGATGTTCCGCCGCAGAACCAGGTCGTCGTGATGGACCCGTCGTCGCCCGGAATGACCGGGGTGCCGTAGGCGTCGTCAACGAAGAACGTCGGCGGAGTCGAGTCGGCGGCCTCCTCGGAATACAGGAAGCCGACCACGAGACCAAGAATCAACACCATCGGACTCAGTCGTCGAAGCCTCATGCATCACCGCCAAGTTCGATGATCGGTGCGATCCCCATCGCCGCGGCGGGTTCACGACGCTTCTTCCCTCGTGGTCGACGCAGAAAACGAGGTTGAGTCGCCCCACAAATCACGATGCTCCATAACACGCATTGAACGAACACCCAGACAACGCGACTCGAAGGAGAGTCGTACGACAAGGTCGCTTCTCCGCTCGATACGACGTTCGCTGCCATGACGGATCCGAACGAAGCACCGAACGGGGTGGGTTCACCGGCAACCTCGAGTTTCCATCGATCGTCGAATGGATATCCGACGTGCAATGTGCCCGATGGCAGAGATCCGCTCGACTCGATCCAGGAACGCGTGGAGTCCAACAGCGGAGTGGCCCCTTCGGTCTCGGACGTGGCCAAGGAGTTCGCTCCACCGGTCGTCGAAGCTTCCGCGCCCGACGGGGTCAACATGGCCGTGAGGGGAATCGCCTGAGGATTCTCGAACACCACCATGCTCGCCGGGGAGAACTTTCGTTGGAAATCGCGCTGGGATCCGAAGGCGTCCACCAAACCGACGGGAAGTTCGAGTGGTTCGCGCGAGGTGGACACCACCCGATCGATCACCGGAATCACCACGTAACGGATTCCGAGTGGGGCCATCAAACTGCCGACTCGGTCGGTCGATCCCGATGCCACGGCATCGAGGAGAGGCGCCACGAATCGATCGACATCATCGGATGCGGGAGTCCATGAATCGGTCACGGTGAGCCGTCCGCCGTCGACGATCGAGTAGGCGATGCCATCGGACAGTCGATGCGACGCACCGGGCACCAGTCGTTCGTCGCCAATGACGATCACCCTGAAGTCGCCTCGATCATTCGACGACAACAACTCACCCAACTGGTCGGAGAAAGTCGCGGAAGGTTGTTGCCAACTTCCGTCCGAAGCGACCGCCAAAGCCGGCACCAAACCAATCGGGATGCACACCATCGAAAGAAGTGCAACCGGTTGACGAAGACCGAATCGAGCACCTCGAACGTCCGCCCCGAACACCACCCACACCATCGCGACGCCCAACGACAAACCGACGGCCGCCGGAGCCAACAACACTCCCGGCTCGGGTAGACGTAGGTTCGTCGATGACCGTTGGGACACCACAGCGACGAGCAACGAACCGATGATGAGAGTTCCCGCACGCATCGCCCAGACGAATCGCCAACCGCGCGACACGAATGGCGCGACGAGTGCCGGCACGAACAACAGGATCACCAGACCACCCAAAGCCGATGGGCCGATTCCAAAACGCGCCAGTTGCCAGAAATCGAGACCGTTCGCGGTCCGAGAGCCGACGATCGCGTCCCATCCATCGGCACCGAAGTAGCGGGTCATCCACGGGAGATTCACGACGACGGCGGCGGTCACGGCCACCAGAGTGGAGGCGATTCCCAGTCCGGCGGCTCTCATCGATCCGCCAGCCAATGCCGACGCCACAAGCCACAGAATGGAGCAACCCACCACCGCGATCAGCACCGACGGAGCGAATGCCGCGGTCACGGCGAGCAGCAGCGAGAGCTTGGACACGATGCGCAATCGCGTCGAGGAATTCGGATGATCGATCACGTCGCCCACGGCGCGACTGGACTCGTCGGCACCCTGCGGAATTCCGAGACCCCCGAAGAGGCGCACGAAGTGCAATGCCCACGGAAGCACCGCGTAGGCCACCAGAGTTTGAACGCGTCCCGCGGCCACGGCGGCGTATGGAAGGGGAACGGCGACATAGGCGATCGTTCCGATGATGCGTGCCCGAGGAACCGACGAGACGGCGCACAAACGCGACGCTCCGAGCCAACCCATGGCAACCAGTCCAACGATCACCACCGTTTGAGCCAATGCCGAATGTCCCAACATGAACGTGGAAGCCACCGCCATGAGGGCCACGCCGGTGGGTTGCGCGGTCGATGCCCCGAGATCTTTGCCCCACCATCCGTTGAGGTAGCCGTGCCAGAGATCCCGCGGTGAATCGATCCAACCGAGAAGATCTCCGACCGGCTGCACACCCTGGGCAAGAATGCGACGCGATCCGACCAACAACAAGGCGAACAACGCCCAGATTGTCACGATCGAAGCGGTGTCACGGGTTCGCGACGACACCGTGCGCGTTGGACCGACAACTTTTCGACCACGAACCATTCGACGCCAACGAACACTGCCTCGCACCTGCAGTTCGGCGATCTCGCGGTCAGGGACGCGTCGTAGAGCGGCGACTTTTCGACGACGACGCAGAATGGACACCGTGTCCCGCGGAGCGGTCACGACCGCGAAGAGCTCCGTCGCCGCCCGTCGTGCGTGTCCGGTGACGAGCGAGAAAATCGACTCGACGAGAGTGACGAGCACCAAGAGTGGAACGGTGACGAGCGATCGCGTGGCTCCGGTGAGCGCGGCCACGGTGGACAGACGATGACGACAGATCAACGACATGTGGCGAAGGTCGTCTCGGCGATCGTCGAGCGCGCCGCGATGACGGACCCGCGCCGCCGGAACGACCACCACTCGCGCCCCCATGATGTGCGCGCGCCAACACAGATCGAGATCTTCCCCGTGAAAGGCGAACGATTCCTCGAAACCTCTCATCTCGCGAAAGAGATCGGCGCGGACCAGCAAACAGGCCGACGGCACAACGAAAACATCACGAACGGCGTCGTGTTGCTCCTGATCGATCTCGTGCTCCTCGATGGCGCCGTCCAATTCGCCGAATCGATCGGCGTCGAATCCAACCATCTGCAATCGACTCGGATCGTCCCATTCCACGATCTTGGGTCCGACGATTCCGGCATTCGACCGATACAGCTCTTCCACCAATAAACGGATCGCCGATGGATCGAGTGCCACGTCGTCGTGAACGAACAAGAAGAACCCACTGTCGCCCTGCACCAGGTCCAAAACCGAGTTCGCCGCCACTCCGAATCCGGGATTGCCGGGGACCGAACGGACGTGGGCCTCCACACCAGAGCCTTCGACGACGGCCGAAACTCGCGCCACATCGGAGTCATCGGAGTCCGTGACGAGGATCAGGATCTGAAGATTCGGGTAATCCTGGGCCGCCAAAGAGGTCAGACATTCCCCGAGGTCGGGTGACGCGCCATGGACGACGACGGTTGCCACCACACCGGGAGCGGCGGGCGTGGCGGTGGACTCGGCGTTGCCATCGTCACCGGAGGGTTGGGTATCCAACTCGTTCTCCAAAGTGGGACAAGGCTACCCCTCCCCTTCGAACCCACGGGGTCACCACGTGTCAGGCGATCCGCGTGAAACTTTCCACTCATGTCCCATGTGCTGGGGATTCATAAACCTGATCGGTCCGGAACCCATCGCTAGGGTTGAGGTTCTTGAGCGCCGAATCGGACTCCCGAACCTCGACCACGGGCGAACCCAAATCGCGGGTTCCCCTTCCCGAGGGCACCATCGCGGTCGGAATCGGTCTCTTGGTCGCTGGCATCTCCAGCTACGCGTTCTTCAAGGTCGGACAAGAGGCGCTGGGCAAAGACGACTTCAAGCCGATCGTGGCGTTGTGGTTCGCCACGTTCGCGTTGGCCCCCGGTTTCTTTCTGCCCCTCGAACAAGAGATGGGTCGGGCCCTCGCGCATCGCCGTGCGTTGTCGCTCGGAGGCACCCCGGTCGTGCGACGCATCGTGCCGTTGGGCGTGGCGATCACCGTCGCGGTCTCGGGAGCCGTGGCCGCTCTCGGACCGATCGCGACACGGGAATTCTTCGAAGGGTACGGACTCGTCACCCTGGCTCTGATCATCGCTTTCGTGTCCTATGCCCCGGCACACCTCGCCCGTGGAATCTGCTCCGGCCAAGGTCGATTCGCTGCGTACGGAATGGTGATGGGGGCCGACGGTTTCGTCCGCGTTGCGGGATGCGTCATCTTGTGGCAACTCGACATTCACGACGTGGGTGCATACGCGATGTTGGTTGCACTCGCACCGCTCACGGGCGTGCTCATCGTGGGGGCCCGCGGGCAATTGCGAACCGAAGCGGGTCCACCGGCCGAATGGAACGAGGTCACCTCCAACCTCGGTTGGTTGTTGATTGGATCGATCATGGGCGCCGGACTCGTCAACGCGGGGCCGATCGCCATCGACGTGTTGGCCAACTCGTCTCAAAAGGATGCGGTCACCAGATTCGGAAACGGTGTCTTGCTCGCCCGCATTCCGTTGTTCCTCTTCCAAGCCGTGCAAGCCGCCCTTCTCCCACGTCTCGCTCGCCTGGCCGCCTCCGGCGATCTCACCGAATTCCGCAATGGGTTCCGACGCCTCATGGTGGTCGTGTTCGCGGTCGGTGCGGTCGGAGTGGTCGGATCATTCGCGGTGGGTCCGGCATTTCTCGATCTGTTGTACGACGGTGGGCTCGATCGCCGAACCCTCACGATGCTCGCGCTCGGTAGTGCGGTGTACATGGTGGCTCTGGCGACGGCCCAGGCCGTCATCGCCTTGCATGGTCACGCTCGCGTGGCGCTCGGGTGGTTGTCCGGAATGCTGGTGTTCCTGGTCGCGACGTGGCTCTCCTCCGACGACCTGTATCTGCGCGTCGAAATCGGACTGGTTGCCAGCTCCTTGGCCGCGCTCATCATTTTCGTTTTGTCACTTCGCCAATTGTTGGCTCAAGGCGCCACGATCGACGAAGGATCGGTTCTCGATGCCCTCTCGGATCGACCGCTCGAATCCTGAGCCCCGAAGCTCAGCCAGGTAGATCGATGCCGGCCCGCGTCGCCTCGAGATTCAGGTCGTTGCGAACCATCATCTTCACCAACGTCGGAAAATCAACCTCGGGCTTCCATCCCAACTTCGTTCGCGCCTTGGTCGCATCACCGATGAGCAGGTCGACTTCGGCGGGTCGGAAGAACTTGGGGTC
>RHCK01000530.1 GCA_010030605.1 Acidimicrobiia bacterium | reverse complement strand
ATGCACGCCACCACGATGGTGTTCTTGTTCGTCATGCCAATGGCGGCGGCGTTCGCCAACTATTTCATCCCGCTGCAGATCGGTGCGCGAGACGTGGCATTCCCGCGAATCAACGCATTCGGCTTCTGGTGCGTACTGGGCGGCGGCATCGTCGTCAACTTGGCATGGTTTCTCGGCGGTGCTGCGGACGGTGGTTGGTTCATGTACGCGCCGAACTCCGGCCCGGTGTTCTCGCCGAGTCACGGCGTCGACTTCTGGGCGCTCGGTCTGCAGATTGCCGGCATCGCGTCACTGACCGGCGCCATCAACCTCATCGTCACCGTGCTCAACATGCGCGCCCCGGGCATGACGCTCATGAAGATGCCGGTCTTCACCTGGATGATCACGGTCGTACAGTTCCTGCTTCTTTTCGCCGTGCCGGTCATCACCGTCGCGCTCTTCTTGCTCAGCTTCCAGCGGATGTTCGGTGCGCAGTTCTTTGATGTCGCCGCTGGTGCCGACCCACTCTTGTGGCAGCACCTCTTCTGGATCTTCGGCCATCCGGAGGTGTACATCTTGATCCTCCCGTCATTCGGCATCATCTCTGAGGTGTTGCCAGTGTTCAGCCGCAAGCCGCTCTTTGGTTATCCGTTCGTCGTTTTCTCCGGCGCCGCGATCGGTTTCGTGGGCTGGGGTGTCTGGGCGCACCACATGTTCGCCTCCGGCCTCGGCCCCGTGTCTGTCGCAGTTTTCTCTGTCGCCACCATGGCCATCGCTGTGCCGACCGGCGTGAAAATCATCAACTGGACGCTCACCATGTGGGGCGGCAAGTTGGTGTTCACGACCGCGATGAAATTTGCGATCGGCCTCGTCGTCTTGTTCACGATCGGTGGTCTCTCGGGCGTCACTCACTCGGTCGCGCCGAGTGACACCCAGCAAACCGACACGTATTACATCGTCGCCCACTTCCACTACGTGCTGTTCGGCGGAGCGATCTTCGGCATCTTCTCCGGCTTCTACTACTGGTGGCCGAAGATGTTC
>RHCK01000529.1 GCA_010030605.1 Acidimicrobiia bacterium | reverse complement strand
TGGCAACACATGTTGGTAGCCGAGGGAGCCATCGACATCGCGGTCGACGCGATCGGTCTGGCTCCGTACGACAACGCTGCTGTGCAGGCGGTTGTCGAGGCTGCGGGAGGAATGCACACCGATCGTTTCGGAGAACGTGATTACACACGGAACTCCGCGGTCTCGACCAACGGTCGCCTGCACCAAGCGGTGGTGAGTATTCTCGGCGCATGACCCGCATCATCGTGTCCAACGCCCGTCTCGTCGATGGAACGGGCGCGCCGGCACGGATGGCCGATGTGGTGATGGAAGATGGGATCTTCACCGACGTGGTGTCGGCTGGCACCGCGGCGAAGATGCCCGGATCACGAGTGGTCGATGCCGACGGCGCGTTGGTGACGCCGGGCTTCGTCGACGTTCACACGCATTACGACGCTCAGGTGTCGTGGGACCCATGGCTCACGCCCAGCTCATGGCACGGCGTTACCACTGCGGTCATGGGCAACTGCGGAGTTGGTTTTGCTCCCGCTCATCCCGATCGTCACCAATGGCTCATCGAACTCATGGAGGGCGTGGAGGACATTCCCGGTGCCGCCATGACCGATGGCATCGATTGGCAATGGGAGAGTTTTCCCGAATACCTCGACGCTGTCGATGCCCGCGCTTATGTGATGGATGTCGGAACGCAGATCGCTCACGGACCACTGCGGGCGTACGTGATGGGGCAACGAGGCGCCGACAATATGCCGGCCACGGAAGAAGATCGTCGACGCATGGCGACGCTCGTCGAAGAAGCATTGCGGGCTGGGGCACTCGGCTTCTCCACAAGCCGGACTCCTCTTCACAAATCGAAGAGTGGCGAACTCGTCCCCGGCACCATGGTGGATGCGGAAGAACTCTTCGAGATCGCCGATGCGATGAAGCGCGTGGGTCACGGAAACTTCCAGTTTTCACCCGAGCACATTCGAGTGCCCAACGAAGAATGGGTTTGGATGCGCGAACTCGCTCGCCGAACAGGGCGAACCGTCAGCGTGAATTTGA
>RHCK01000528.1 GCA_010030605.1 Acidimicrobiia bacterium | reverse complement strand
GAATCTGGGCGGTGACCGCGTGACGGATGATCGGGAACCCGAGGTTCACGTCGAGCGCCGGAGGAACGCATCCATCCTCGCCGAGGGTCTTCAACTGCGGCTGGGCCTCGAGCAAAGGTCCGAGCCCGGAAGCCATCGCCACGCCGATGATGCCCGAGCCGTTGCCGAAGGTGCAGAAGTCATCGAAGCCGTTGTGGCCGACGCCGTCGATGATCCAGAGTCGACTGGGCCCGGACACCGCCTCGTACGACGGCTTGGTGGATTCTTGGGCGCTGATGACGCCGTCGAGCGCGCCCGCGATGAAGAACGACGGTTTGTTCGGCAGGTTCAGCGGAGCGGTGGTGGAGTTCGTGCTGGAGATGCCGACGCCCGATGCGAGCGACACGTAACCGTCGACGCGGTCGTCGAGGGCCGCGCCGACCACCGTGCCGCCGCCGGCCGAATGGCCCACGGCCACCACGCGAGTGTCATCGACGTGGTTCTCGAAGATCGATCCGGCCGTGGTGTTCTGAGCCGAGATGAGATCGAGCGAAGCGAGAAGCTCGGTGATGCTCGACTGACGATCGCCCACCGGAGCGCTGAGGACGTGATAGAGGTCGCGCGACCAATGATCGGGCGACACCACGATCATGCCCCAGCTGGCCAAGTGCGACGTGAGGAAGGTGCTCTGCAGACGGATGCCGCTGTAGCCGTGGCTGAACAGCACGACCGGATACGTGCCATCGGCCATGGCCGCGTCGCGTCCGGCGGTGTATTCGTACACGGCGGGAACGTCGGCGGTGAGCAATGCGCGAATGGCCTCGGGAACGAAATCGCGAACGTCGTACGACTCGGTTCCGGTGGTGCCATCGACGGCCGGATACCAGATTTCGACTTGATTGCCGGCTTCGAGTGCGAGGGTGGTGACGCCCACCGGGAACGGGCCGGCTTCGACATACGCCTGTGACTGATCGACCGGTGCCGGTGCTTCGGTGGTCGGGGCTTCGGTCGCTGGCGCTTCGGTGGTGGCGGGTTCGGTGGCCGG
>RHCK01000527.1 GCA_010030605.1 Acidimicrobiia bacterium | reverse complement strand
GGCAGGGTGATCTGGCGGAACGCGCGTCCAGGAGGCGCACCGAGGTCTGCCGCGGCCTGTTCGAGCGACTCATCGAGTCCTGCGAGGCGTGCGCGCACGATGAGCGTGACGACCGCCGATGCATACATCGACTGGCCAACCCACAACTTGTTGATGCCGCCGTTGAAGGGACCCCAGCCGTTGGTGAAGATGTACCCGACGACGGGCAGATCTTGGATGCGCGGGAACCACGTGGCGAGTGCGATCGCGTCCATGATCTCGGGCGTCACCAAGATGAGGAACACGAGCCCCATGAAGATCGTCGCCCAACGACCCGGTCGTCGCGCGAGCGCGACCCCCGACATCCCGCCGATCAACACGGCGATCACGGTCGCTCCGAATGCGGCCATGAACGAATTGCGAATTGCATCCCCGATGCCGGCGAAGTCGAAGATCTTGGCGTACCAACTGGTGAGGATTCCGTTGACGACGAACGCGACGATGATCACGCCGGTCACGAGCCACGACGACAACCGCGAGCCCAAGGCCTGACGACGCCCAAGCAGCCACTTGGCCACGACAGCGGCGGCGATGAACACGGCAAATCGCAGGGCGGTCGCCATCACCACACCGCCGTCGAAGAGCTCGCCCCACCACTTCGTGCTCACCGCATTCGACCAGATGGTGAATGAACCGCCGCGATTGAACGAATGCAGGAACACGAGACCGATCGGAATGAACAGATACACGAGCACGATCACCGACCACACGGCGAGTACTCGTCGAAGGAGACCATCGCCGATGACGACTCCCCGCTTCGGACTGCTCGCTTCTGCCCGTGCTCTCATCGATCGACGCGCGCGCTGCAGGAGCGGCTCGAACAGTCCGACGAGGCGTGGGACGAGCCACACGATCACCGTGCCGACGACGAGGGTGAGGAGAACCGCGACGATCATCAGGACCGCCATTGCAGACCCAAGCGGCCAGTTCTGCGCGCCGCTGAACTGCGAGGCGATCATCGCGCCGATCATGTTGCCCTTGGCGCCA
>RHCK01000526.1 GCA_010030605.1 Acidimicrobiia bacterium | reverse complement strand
ACGCCGCCGACATCGAGACGCTCGCTCGTCAATACGGAACAGTCCAACCTGTGATGATTCGCACCCTCATCGGTGCCGAGCACCGCGAGAACGGAGCCATGTTCTTCCGTACCATCACGTGTTTGCCCACTTTGGTCGGGGCGTGGCGCCATCGTGGCGGTGGCTACAGCCGCAGCGTGGGCTCGTACAACAACGTGAACATCGACGACTCGGTCTTCGATGTGGAATCGCTCGAGACGAACCCGGACCGTCGTTCGTTGAGCATGAACAAGATCGGACGGAACCTCACCGATGACACCTTGTCGCCACCGGTTTCGGCCTTGTTCGTCTACAACGGCAATCCATTGGTCACGGCTCCGAACGCCGCACTCATTCGTCGTGGTCTCGAGCGTGAGGATCTCTTCACCGTGGTCTCCGAGCAATTCATCACCGACACCGCTCGTTACGCCGACGTGATCTTCCCGGCATGCACTCAGATCGAACAGTTGGACGTGGTGCCCGCATGGGGTCATCTGTATCTCGGTTGGAACCACAAAGCGATCGAGCCGTTGGGGGAGAGCGTTCCGAACACCGAACTGTGGCGACGCCTCTCTCGGGCCATGGGTTTCGACGAACCCGAGTTGTTCGAAAGCGACGAGTCGCTTCTCGATTCCGCACTTCACGGCCTCGACGTCGAGGCATTGAAGCGCGATGGTTTCCACCGTCTGTCGTTGCCCGAGGATCTGCTTCCCTACGCCGAGGGTGGCTACCCCACCCAATCGGGTAGGGCCCTCCTGGTGAACTCTGCTCTCGGAACCATTGGACTACCCGTGCTACCCACTTACCAAGTCGGTCGGGAAACCTTGGGCGGAGATCCGGATCTGTCCGCAAGATTCCCATTGTCGATGATGTCGTCGAAGGTCCACGTGCGTTTCCTCAACGCGTCGTACTCGCACCTCGAACAACACGCCGGACCGGAGGGCTCCATCTATTGCGAGTTGCACCCCGATGACGCCAGTTCGCGAGGAATCTCCGATGGCGATCGTGTGAAC
>RHCK01000525.1 GCA_010030605.1 Acidimicrobiia bacterium | reverse complement strand
CGATAGGGTTGGGCTGACCAGCGGTTTTCTTCCGTTTCGGGTTCCTCGGATGGAACGTAAGAAATCGGAAATAACCTCTGACCAGCACCTCGACCAGAATCACGGAGCCGCCATGTCGGACACCTACACCAGCACCGAACCTGCCCGCGCCCACGTCCGGATCATCTTCAACGGACCCGTGGCCCCGCACTGGGACGTCGTGGGCGATTTCGGCGACCGCACCCTGATCGACGAGTTCCGCACCCGGGCCCTGGCTCGCCTGGTGTTGCTGCCCTACACCGACCCACAGTTCAAGCGCAATCGTGAGCGCATCATGCGTGACGGAGAGCGGGAGAACATCACGGTCGAATGGGATCTCGGCTTCGACGAGTCGCTCATCGAGAACACGGGTCGCTGATCGCGAGGGATTGCCGTCGCTCCCTGTCGAGCGAGCCGCGAGCATTCCGGTGAATTCTCGGTGAACCCCCCGAACCCACCCGTCTCCAGCCTGTCTACTGTTCGCACTGTGAACGATCCCACGCCCAGCGGGCTCCCTCGCAACATCATCAACCGGGAGTTGAGTTGGCTCGATTTCAACGAGCGTGTGCTGCGCATGGCCACCGAGCCGGGCATCCCGTTGTTGGAACGGGTGAAGTTCTGTTCGATCTTCTCCTCCAACCTCGACGAGTTCTTCCAGGTTCGGGTGGCGGCCATGAAGGATCAGGAAGCCGCGGGCATCACGACCTTGTTGCCCGATGGCATTGCGCCGGCGCGGCAATTGACCATGGCGCTCGATCGCGTCGCGGATCTGTGCGAGCGTCAACAACGACTGGTCCTCGACGTTCTGATTCCGCAGTTGAAGCGCGAAGGCATCGAGGTCCTCACCTGGTCGGAACTCACCGATGATGAACGCACGACGTGCGTTCGTTTCTACGAGGAGCGGGTCTTTCCGGTTCTGACGCCATTGGCGGTGGACCCGGCGCACCCGTTCCCGTACGTGTCGAATCTGGCGTTCAGCATCGCGGCCATGATCCGCGACGATGCGACGGGCGA
>RHCK01000524.1 GCA_010030605.1 Acidimicrobiia bacterium | reverse complement strand
CCGATCACTTGATGATCTTGGTGACGCGGCCGGCGCCCACGGTACGGCCACCCTCACGGATAGCAAAACGCAGACCCTCGTCCATGGCGATCGGCTTGCCGAGCTCCACGGTCATCGTGACGTTGTCACCGGGCATCACCATCTCGGTGCCCGCCGGCAGAGCGATCGTGCCCGTCACATCGGTCGTGCGGAAGAAGAACTGCGGACGGTAGTTGTTGAAGAACGGCTTGTGACGGCCACCCTCCTCCTTCGTCAACACGTACACCTGACCCTCGAAGTTCGTGTGCGGGGTGATCGACCCCGGCGCGCACAGCACCTGGCCGCGCTCCACGTCCTCCTTCTTCGTGCCGCGCAGCAACGCACCGATGTTGTCACCGGCCTGCCCCTCGTCGAGGAGCTTGCGGAACATCTCCACACCCGTGCACGTCGTCTTCTGCGTGTCACGCAGACCCACGATCTCGATCTCGTCACCGGTGTGGACCTTGCCCTGCTCCACCTTGCCGGTCACGACCGTGCCGCGACCCGTGATCGTGAACACGTCCTCGATCGGCATCAGGAACGGCTTGTCCAGGTCACGCTTCGGCTCCGGGATCGCGGTGTCACACGCGGCCATCAGCTCCATGACCTTGTCCTGCCACGCCGAGTCACCCTCGAGCGCCTTGAGCGCCGACACACGCACCACCGGGGCGTCGTCACCGGGGAACTCGTACTCGTTCAGCAGCTCACGGACCTCCATCTCGACCAGCTCGAGGAGCTCCTCGTCGTCGACCATGTCGGACTTGTTCAACGCCACCACGATGTAGGGCACACCCACCTGACGGGCGAGCAGCACGTGCTCACGGGTCTGGGGCATCGGACCGTCGGTCGCTGCCACCACCAGGATCGCACCGTCGACCTGGGCCGCACCGGTGATCATGTTCTTGATGTAGTCCGCGTGACCCGGCATGTCCACGTGCGCGTAGTGACGCTTCTCGGTCTCGTACTCGATGTGCGCGATCGAGATCGTGATACCGCGCGCCTTCTCCTCGGGCGCCTTGTCGATCTG
>RHCK01000523.1 GCA_010030605.1 Acidimicrobiia bacterium | reverse complement strand
GTGTCGTCTTCTATGATGTGACCAATTCATTCGTGCTCGGAGGGGGAATCGCATGCGCGCACTCAAGGTTCTAGTCAGTGCAGCGATCGTTGCATCGGTGGCCGCTATCGCTTCGCCATCTTCGGCGGTCGTGTCGTGGGAGTTCTCGCAGGATTCCGTCTCGCTTGGGCTCACCGGCGTATCGCCGCACGTTGAGCGCGTGGGATCGAACGATCGACTGTGGTATCCAGGCGGACCCGAAGGAACCGTTGCCTCGGACTGCACCGACGCGGGCACATGCACGAAGTTGGCGCTTGGCGGCCGCCTCGGCAATGACTTCACCGCGATCACGCTCTCGAATGGCACGCGTCGTGCGTATTTCGTCGAGATGTCTCCGAATGCCGGGACGAAGACGGTGGTCTCTGCGGCATGTGTGACGACCGAGTGCCTCGGTGTCGGTGTGTCGACGCCGATTGCCTCTGACGTCGCGGTGTCGAACAACGAAAAGGCGTGGGGTGTGCCCGATGCCGTCGTGCTGCCAGACGGACGTGTTCGCGTGTACTTCGTCGTGTCGCCGGTGATGACCAACTCATGTCCTGAGAAGGTCGTCTCCTACATTTCGAGCGACGGCATCTCATTCACCAAGGAGTCCGGCTATCGCCTCGAGGGCGGTTACGTGGACACCGAGGTGTTGCGCGCGAAGGACGGTGATTGGTTCATGATCACCTCCAATGGCCCTGGATGTGGAAACGGAATGCAGCAGTTGTTCGTGACGACCTCCAACGATGGCTTGAGCTGGTCGGCACCACAGGCCGTGACAAAGGCCGATCGCCGCCGCCTCGACCCGACCGGCTACGAGGTGTCGCCAAACGTCTTCCGTATTTACTACGCGACGTCCGCATCGCCGATGGATCAGAACTACACACTCGCGCGCGGAACGTTGAAGATCGGATCCGGCTCGGGTGAGGTGTCCATTGCTTCGCCGAAGCTCGGCGGTTCGTGCACGAAACTCGGTGCAAAGGTGAAGTCGGGCAAGGTGACGCTGACCTGCAAGAAGGTCAAGAACAAGC
>RHCK01000521.1 GCA_010030605.1 Acidimicrobiia bacterium | reverse complement strand
GGCGGAGTGGGTGAGGACTCGTGGCCCCGTCGATGTCGCCGTGTTGCCGACACAATCGGTGGTGGCGGTTGTGGTACCCGTGACCGCCGGACCGAAACGAACGGCGGCGGCGGCCAGTGCCTGTGGGGCCCGTGCGGTCGTTCCCACCGCGACCGATCCCCGACGGGACATGCGCTGGTGGCAAAAAGCGTTGTATTTCGTGGCGGGCGGCGACGACCACACCCGCCGGCTTCTTCACGGACGATCCGAATTGATTTCGCTGCGGGCCGGTGACTGGCTCGACGTGCGGTCGGGACGTTGACGGACCTCTCAGCCGATTCGCAAGGTGAAGACCGGGGTGTCGTCCGGTCGGGTGGGCAACACGATGGAGTTACCTCGGCGCGACAAGGGCGCGTCGTGACCCAGTTGGTGAACGTCACCCGAAGGCAGTCCGTCGATGATGATCGTCGCCGAGTCGGGTCGCCCGCACACCATCGCGTACGTGGCGCCATCGACACCCGCGGTGAGACGCACCTTCACCCCCTCGTTCGTTTCCAAACGCGACTGTTCGTGCGGACGACTTCCGTAGATGGCCGCACCGTTCACATCGAGCCACTGCCCCATCGCGAGTAGCCGCATCTGCTGAGCCCACGGGATTTCGCCACCGGGCATCGCGCCATAGTTCAACAACAAGTTGCCACCATCGGCCACGATGTCGACGAACATTCTGATCAAGTCGGGAATGGGCATGTACGTGTGCTCGCCTTCGGCTTCGGTGTAACCGAAACTGGTGCCGATGCCGCGCGTCACCTCGAACGGACGCTTGTGATCGACCGGTTCGGTCGAGTACTCGGGCGTCGTGAAGTCGGCGTGTGCCGTTCCGCCCATCACGCCGAGGAAATCGAATCGATCGTTCACCACGCCGTCGGGATTTCCGTTGTAGAAGTCGGCCATCAATGAGGCGGCGCCCGCTCCGAACCCCGGGTACCCGATGTCGTTCCACAGCACGTCGGGCGAATAGCGGCGAATGAGTTCGCGCCAATGCGCATCCGCATACGCGTGATACGTCGC
>RHCK01000053.1 GCA_010030605.1 Acidimicrobiia bacterium | reverse complement strand
ACCCGAGGCACCGAGACGCACCGAGATCGTCGGGTTCGGGTTGGCCGGTACGCGAGCGTTTGTGACGAGCACCGACTCACCCGCGAGCAAACCGTTGTACGGCGTGATCCGGTAGGTATACGTGTTTCCGAGGGTGGCGTTGGTGTCCACCACCGAGGTTCCAGCGGTGACGGACACGACTTCCCACGTTCCATCGGGTCGCTGGCGCTCGACGACATACGCGGTCACGTTCGCCCCACCGATTCCGGGCGACCAGAGAACCTGGAGTCCGACTGGTGCGGGCATGTAACGCTGGTCGGTCACCGCTGACGGGCTGGTGGGAGTCACCGGCGGACGTTGAGGTGTGAGCGACGTGGATTGCCATTCGCTGTCACCGATGACCGTGTACGCCTGCACACGGACGGTCGATCCCCAGGTGGCACCGCCGTCGATGGACGTCTGAATGCGATAGCCCGCGATGGTGGCTCCACCATCATCGGTCGGAGGCACCCACGCCACCGAGGCCGTCGCCGATGTCGATGTCGCTGTCGCACCGACCGTGGTTGCGGCGACCGACGTCGGAGCTCGCGGCGGAGCCACCGGAGCAGCCGTCACCCAGGTGCTCGCCGCACCAGTGCCCGCGATGTTGCGAGCACTGACACGGAAGACGTACGCCACACCGTTGGTGAGTCCGCTGATCACCGTGGCGGAACTCGGAGCGGTGACCGTACCGACGGTGCGCCACGACACCCCACCATTCGCCGAAGACTCGACGACGTAGTCGACGATGCCCGCTCCACCATTGCTCGACGGCGCGGTCCAACTCAACGCGATCTGACGATTACCCGCAACCGGAGTCAGAGCGGTCGGTGCCGACGGCGTGCCCGACGGCGTTGCCGTGGCGGTGGTCGACGCCGTTCCTGTGCCGACGATGTTGATCGCGCGCACCCGCACGCCGTAGGAGGTCCCGTTGACGAGACCCGACACCGTCGCCACCGTCGACGTGGTGGTGACGCCCGAAGTCCACGTGCTGCCGTCCGTCGTCGTCTCGACGACGTACGACGTGACCACGGAGCCCCCGCTGCTCATCGGCGCCAACCACGACACGGTGATCGACGAATCGGAGATCACCGTGGTCACGTTCTGAGGTGCCGACGGAGTGGTTGCCGGTGTGGCATTCACGATCGCCGAGGCCGCGCCATCACCGGCCGAGTTCGTCGCCACGATGCGGAAGGAATACGCCGTGCCGTTCACGAGGCCACCGGAGGTGTACGAGAGCGAAGACGTGGTGTCGATGCGCACCCATGCGCCACCGTTCACAGGAGCTCGTTCGATCGCGTACGAGGTGATCGCCGAGCCACCGTTGTCGATCGGGGCGGTCCACGAGAGAGCCACCTGACCATTGGAGGCGATGGCGCTCAGCATGACGGGCGAGCCGGGTAGGGCTCGCGGAGTCACGTTCACCGTCGACGCGGATCCACGTCCACCAGCCGTGATGGGCACGACCCTGACGATCGACTGCGTTCCGTTCACGAGGCCGGTCACGACGGCGTTGGTTCCCGTCACGGTGCGCTCGGTTCCGAACGTCTGGCCACCATCGTTGGAGACCGCGACGCCGTAGCCCGAGACCGCGGAGCCACCGTTGTTAGTCGGTGCCGACCACGTCACCACTGCTTGTCCGTCACCCGCCACGGCATTCAAACCGCCGACGGCCCCCGATATCGAGAACGGCGTCGCCATCACGGAACGGGTGGCCACACCGGTCCCAGCGGCGTTCACCGCGCTCACGTGGAACGCGTACGACGTGCCATTGACGAGTCCGGTGACGACGTGTGTCAACGACGTCGTGGTCGTTTCGACCGTCCATGTCGTGCCGCCGTCGGTCGACGACTCCACGATGTACGCGGTCACCGTCGCACCGCCGTTCGACGCGGGGGCCGACCACACGAGCGATACCTGACCGTTGCCCGGCGTGGCCACCAGGTTGAGAGGTGTCGTGGCGACCGTGCGCGGTGTGGCCGATGCCGGAGCACTTTCGGGACCCGTGCCGGCGCCGTTGATCGCGCTAACCCTGTAGGAAACGGCGATGCCGTTGGTGAGACCGCTGACGAGATACGACGTGACCGCCGTGCCCGTGCCGCCAGTGATGATCGACCAGTTCGTGCCGTCGAACGACTGCGAGACCACATAGCCCGTCACGGGCGTTCCACCCGATGCGACTGGCGCATTCCACGACAGCGCCACCTGTCCATTGCCGGGAGTCGCCACCAGATTGGTGGGCAGACCGGCGAGAGCACCGATACTCGGCGTCGCGATGACCGCCGCCGTGTAGGCGCCCGTGCCTGCAGCGTTCACCGCAGCAACACGGACATGCACTGCGACACCATTCGACAATCCGGCGAGAACAGCCGTCGATGCCGGCGAGCCGGAGCTCACGGTCGTCCACGTGTTGCCATCGGGGGATGTCTGCACCGTGTACGAGGTCACGGGCAGGCCACCGGAGTTGACGGGGGCCGACCAGGTCATCGACAACAGGCCGTTGCCCGACAGGATCGCGAGTCCCACAGGGGTCCCCGGGACGCCAGCGGGCGTGACGACTGCCGATGACGACGGTGCGCTGGTACCGGCCGCATTGTCGGCCGACACACGCACGAGATAGGTGACACCGTTGGTGAGCGACGACAGTGTGTACGGCGACGTCGCAGATGTCGACACCGCGGTCCATGTCGCGCCGCCGTCCACCGAAGCCTCGACGGTGTAGCCGCTGACGGCCGCACCATTCGTCGACGACGGAGCCGACCACGTCACCGTTGCCGAACCGTTACCACCGACCACAGCGAGTGACTGAGGTGCCGTGGTGGGTGCGGCGGGCGTGAACGACTGACTGGCCGACGACTCGGCACCGACACCGAACGCCGTGATGGCCGCGACCTTCACAAGCAGCGGTGTGCCGTTCGTGAGTCCGGCAATGGTGTAGCCGGTGGCCGCCGACCCGGTGTTTGCCACCAACGTCGTGTACGACGCGCCTCCGTTGTTGGAGACGAGGATTCGATAGCCGGTGATCGCACTTCCTCCATCGGACACGGGGGTCGTCCATGACAGCACGGCCGAACGCGGTCCCGCCACGACCGTGGGTGCCGCGGGAGCAGCGGCAGAACCACGAGGCGTCACTGCCACACCCGTCGAAGCCGCACCGGCGCCGACGGCGCTCAACGGCACCACCCGCACGAGATACGACTGGCCATTGGTGAGTGAAGTGATCGTCGCCGTGGTCGACGCCGAACCGGTGTCGGACACCAGCGAGGTCCACGTCGTGCCGTTCGTCGACTGCTCGATGCGGTAGCCGGTGATCACCGAGCCACCAGTCGATACCGGAGCCGTCCACGACAGCACCGCCGATGCGTCGCCCGCGCTGGCCGACAACGATGTGGCGGCACCAGAGGTGGTGGCCGGAGTCGCCGATGCGTTGGCGCTCGCGACTCCGGCGAACGAACGGCTGAGTGCCGTCACACGGAACGTGTAGGCCGTGCCGTTCGTCAGCCCCGACACCGATGCACTGAGCACCGGCGCACCGCTGTCAGCGACCACGGTCGTCCACGTCGTTCCATCGGTCGACGATTCGATGCGGTAGCCGGTGATCGTTCGACCGCCCACATCGTTCGGCACCGACCACGACAACGCGACGTTACGGTCGCCCGCTACCCCAACGACGTTCTGCGGCGCCGACGGGGTTCCGAGTGGGATCGCCAATGCCTGGCTGCTCGATGAACCCACCGAGGCCCCCGTGAGGACGCTCACGCGATAGAGGTAGGCAGACCCGTTCACCAGACCGGTGTCGGTGTACGACAACGGCGACGCGGCGACGTCCACCAGAGTCGAGTACGCCGAACCGTTCACCGAACGCTCGATGCGGTAGCCGGTTGTGCCGACGACCACGGGGTCGGTCCACGACAGGGTGGCCGACGCGTCCCCGGCAACTGCCGTGACGGCATTGGGCGCGGCGGCAAGTGCCACCGCCGAGGCCGGCGCACTCGCCGACCCCACCGATGCCGAGGTGATGGCCGAGACCCTCACATACGTCGTGGCGCCACCGACGACACCCGAGATGAGAGCTCGGGTGATCGCAGAGCCCGTGTCGGAGATGCGCGTGACCCATGCGAGCCCGTCGGTCGACGTCTCGATGCGATAGCCCATCACCGGCAGTCCACCGGTCGAGGTCGGGGCAGTCCAGTCGACGAGCAGTTCACCCGGTCCGGGTGTGAGGTTCACCACACTCGGTGCACTCGGGTCGTCGAAGGGCACGCCCGAAACGACGTCACTCATCGCACCCTGGCCCGCACCGGTGAGAGCCGCGACCTTCACGTAGCGGCGCGTACCGTTGACGAGTCCGACGTAGCTGTAGGTGCGGCTCACCGAGTTGGTGTTGGCGACCAAAGTCGTCCAGGTTGCACCATCAGCACTGGTGAAGATGCGATAGCCGGTGATCGGACGTCCACCCGTGGTGGACGGTGCAGTCCACGCGAGGTCGAGCCGCGCGTTTCCAGCGGTCACCGTGAGAGAACCCGGTGCGCCCGCAATCGTGAACGGCGTCGCCGACATCGTGTTGCTCGCGATCGACGCCCCAGAGACGTTCACCGCCGAGACACGGAACTGATAGGCAGCTCCGTTGGTCAAGCCGGTGGCGATGTAGCGCAGACCCGGGTTGCCCGTGGACGACGTGATTGTCACCCAGCCCGCGCCATCATTCGCCTCGACGCGATAGCCGATGATCGGCGCACCTCCATCACCAGTGGGAGCCGACCACTCCAGCGCCACCGACGAGTCACCGGCCGCGGCGGTAACGAGAGTCGGATCCGTGGGCACGTTCACTGGAGTGATAGTCGCCGACGCACTCGGCAGGCTCTCACCCACCGAGTTGATGGCGATCACCCGCACCGACACCGGTGTTCCATTCGAGAGACCCACGATCACGGCCGACGTCGTCGTGCCCGACACCGTCATGGCCGTCGACCATGCGGCTCCACCACTCGATTGCTCGATGCGATAGAGCGCGATGGTGCGGCCGCCATTCGACGACGGCGCCGTCCACGACACCGACACCTGGCTGTCACCCGGCGTGAGCGTGACGCCCGTTGCCACCGAAGGCACGGTGGCGGGCGAGACCGACACGGATGCCGTGGCGGCACTCGATCCAACCGCGTTCACGGCCGACACGCGGAACTGATACGTGGTTCCGTTGGTGAGGCCACCCACGTTGTACGACGGTGACGTGATGCCTGTCGCGATCGGTGCCCAGGTTGATCCGGTCAGGCGTTCGATCGTGTACGACAGGATGGGCGCACCACCGTTCGACAACGGTGCGTCCCATGCAAGGGCGGCCGCCGAGTCGGACCCCATCGCAACGAGGGCGCGAGGCACCGACGGCACACCGGCGGGAAGTCCCGCGACCGGAGTGCTGAACACACTCGCTCCCACCCCGTTCGATGCACTCATCCGGAAGAGATACATCGTGCCGTTCACCAGACCCGTGACGACCGTCGATGTTGCCGAGGACGAGATTCCGGTGGCGACGGGCACCCAGTTGATGCCGTCGATCGAACGCTCGATCGCGTATCCGACCACGGCCGAGCCACCGTTGGACGATGGGGCCGTCCAGTTAACCGTCACCTGAGAGTTGCCGCCGACGGCCGACGTCACGACCGGGGCCTGTGGCACCGTGGCCGGCGTGCTCTGCACCGTGGTGCTCACCGCGCCGACGCCGATGGTGTTGATGGCACTCACCCGGAACGTGTACGTGGTGCCATTGGTCAGACCCGTGACCGCGACTGCCGGGACAGCGGTGTTCGAGTTGGCCACAGCGACCGTGAAATTGGTTCCGTCGGTCGACGACTCGACGCGGTAGCCGACGATGGGGTTGCCGCCATCACTCGTTGGCGCCGTGAAGGTGAGCACCACCGAGCTGTCTCCAGCAGTCGTGTTGAGCGCCGTCGGGGCTCCCGGGAGTCCGGCGGGGATCACCGAAGCCGGCACCGACGCCGCACCGACGCCGTTCGGGTTGATGGCCCGCACGCGGAACAGATACGACGACCCATTCGTGAGGCCGGTGACGTTCTGGGTTGTCGTCGTTGACGCGCTGTCGACGACGATGACCGACCAGGTCGCGCCGTTGTCCGACGACTGCTCGATTCGATAGCCCGTGATTGCCACGCCACCCGTCGCAACGGGGGCGGTCCAGGCGAGTACTGCTCCCCCGTTCGCTGCTGTTGCCGTCAGCGTCGACGGCGCATTCGGCGCCCGACTGGGTGTCACCGCTCCACTCGTGGTGGTCGCACCGAGCCCTGCCGCGTTCACGCCGGCCACGCGATAGGTGTAGGCGGTTCCGTTCACGAGTCCGGTCACGGTGTAGGTCGTGAGCGGGTTCGAGGTGGTGACGACCGATGTCCACGTGGAGCCGTCGGTCGTCGACTCGATCGAGTAGCCGATCACCGGCGAGCCGTTGTCACCGGCGGCCGACCACGAGAGGTTCACGGCGCCGTCAGCAGCCACAGCAGTGACGGTCGAGGGTGCGGTCGGACCGGCGAACGGGACGACCGTCGCCACCGAACTCGCCGCGCCGACACCCGACGCGTTGAGCGCACTGACACGGAACGACACGGCTGTTCCGTTGACGAGACCAGATGCGCTGTAGGTCGTGGTGGTGCTCGCGGTATCGGCCACGACGACCGACCATGTTGCACCGCCATCGGTCGACTTCTCGACGCGGTATCCGGTGACAGCGTTGCCACCGTTGGACAACGGTGCGTTCCACGAGAGCGAGGCCGTGGTGCTGCCGGCTGTGGCCACCAGGTTGCGTGGCGACGACGGACCGGCGTAGGGCATGCCCGACGCGGACGCCGACACGAGACCCGTGCCCGAGCCGTTCACCGCGGCGACACGGAAGTAGTAGAGCGTTCCGTTGGTGAGACCACCCACGTTGGTGGTCGTGGCCGACGATCCGGTGTTCGTGATCGCCGGTGTCCACGTCGTTCCATCGACCGAACGCTCGATCAAATATCCACTCGGCTGCAACGCGCCGGCCGGTGCGGTCCACGACAGCACAACAGATGCATTACCCGGCGTGACAACGAGGCTGGTCGGCTGCCCCGCCACAGTCGTCGGCACCGCCGACACGATGGCGCTCGCCGAGCCCGCACCCACGGAATTGAGTGCGTACACACGGAATGCATAGGACTGACCGTCGATCAAACCGGTCGCGGTGTAGGAGGTCGCCGTGTTCGCGGTGTTCGCGTTGACGACGGTCCACGTGGACCCTCCATCGGCCGACGATTCGATTCGGTAACCGGTGACAACGTTTCCACCCGTGGACGCCGGAGCCGTCCAGGACAGCTGAACTTGCGATGCTCCTCCGGTCGCTGACACCGAACGAGGGGCTGTTGGTGCGCCCGCGGGAGTGGCCGCGGTGGTCACACTCGCGAGACCAGGTCCGCTGGTGTTTCGAGCCGAGACTCGGAACGTGTACGAAGTGCCGTTGACGAGACCACTCGCCAAATACACCGTCGACGCCGACCCAGTGTCGACGGTGAGGTCACTCCAAGAGGTTCCACCGTTGGTGGACGATTCAATGCGGTATCCGGTGATGGACGAACCGCCGTCGGACGCCGGCGCGGTCCAGAGCAAGACGACCTGACCGTTCGAAGCGATCGACGACAGCGATGTCGGCTGCCCGGGAACACCAAACGGAACGGCGGTCGCGGGATTCGACGCGATTCCCGCCCCACTGGCGTTGATTGCGCTCACTCGGAACGAGTAGTTCACCGCGTTGGTCAGACCAGTCACGGTGAACGCCGTCGCCGTGACGCTGGATGAAACGGTGCTCCAGGTCGCTCCACCGTCTGCGCTCCTTTCGACCACGTACGCCGAGATCGAGGATCCACCCGTCGATGTCGGAGCCGTCCACACCAGGGCGACCTGAGAATTGCCCGCGGTGGCCGTGAGGCCGGTCGGGGCAATCGCCAGACCGGCCGCCGTCGCGTTGATGTTGGAACTGAACGTGCCGTAGCCACCGGTGGTGACCGCGGCGACTCGGAACGTTTGCACCGCACCAGCAGTGAGGTTGCCCACGGTGAAAGCGGTCGCCGTGGTGCCGGTGTTTGCCACGACGGTTGTCCACGACGCGCCACCATTGGTGCTGCGTTCGATGCGATAACCAATCAGGTTCGCTCCGCCGGTGCTGCTCGGAGGCGACCACGCCAAAGTCACTTCGTTGGTTCCACTGGTGGCCTGCAGGTTGATCGGAGCCGATGGAGCGGTGAACGGTATCGAGGCTGTGGTCGCACTCGGTCCACTGTTGCCCGCAAGGTTGGTCGCCAACACTCGGAAGACGTAGGCGGTTCCGTTGGTCAGACCACCGATCACCGCAGTAAGGCTGGAAGTCGCCACCGTGCTGTCGACGCTGAACGTCGCTCCACCATCGATCGACTTCTCGATCACGTACGAGGTCACCGGGCGGCCACCATCCGAAGCTGGCGCGTTCCATGTGAGCGTGATCTGCGAGTCACCCGCCGCCGCCATGAGTCCACTCGGGCTGCTGGCAACACCGAATGGCGTGGCGTTCACCGAGGAGGTGGCGGCGCCGGCACCGGCCGAGATGAGAGCCGAGAC
>RHCK01000520.1 GCA_010030605.1 Acidimicrobiia bacterium | reverse complement strand
TGATGAAATCGTTGAGGTGACAGAGGATTCAGTTGCCGACGCGATGATGGTATTACTCGAACGATCAAAGCTGTACGTGGAAGGTGGTGGTGCGGTTGGGCGATCGCGTGGTGGTCGAACATCCCACATTCCCACCGTTGCTCGACCTGCTCGAACAGATCGGTGTCGACGTGATCGGCGTGCCGATGGACGAGGAGGGAATCGAGACCGACGCACTTCGCGGCGCATTGGAGCAATCGCCGTCGGCGCTCTTTTTGCAACCTCGTGCGCAGAACCCCACTGGGGTCACCATGTCGGCTCGACGCGCGGCCGACATCGCGTCCACCATTCGTTCGTCGGCGGTGGCTTCCAGCATCACCATCATCGAGGACGATCATGCCGGTGACATCGCCTCCGGTGATCTGCACAGCATCGGACGACATCTCCCGGAACGAACGGTGCACATTCGCAGCTACTCCAAGAGCCACGGTCCCGACCTTCGTTTGGCCGCGGTCGGAGGAGCCGGGGACGTCATAAGTCGCGCGGCGAATCGACGACTGCTCGGACCGGGATGGAGCAGTCGAATTCTGCAGGCCGTGTTGCTGGAACTGCTCGACGATCGCTCGACGCTCGATGCCCTGGCCAGATCACGCGAGGCGTACGCGCAACGCCGTCGCACGGTGGTCGAGGTGCTGCGACGACACCACGTTCGAACCACCGGAACCGACGGAATCAACCTCTGGGTTCATGTCGCCGACGAGCGTTCGGCGTTGATGGCCTTGGCGGCCCAGGGCATCGGTGCCGCTCCGGGTGAACCGTTCATGGTGCTCGAACATCCCGACGCGCTTCGCGTGACGGTTGGGTTGCTCGGATCGAACACCGACATCGTCGGGGTGGCCGAAGCCATCGCATCGGCTGCCATCTCATCGGGCGAGGCCCGACGCGGTCAGCGATAGACCCGCCCGAACATTCGCGTCACGAGCGAATGCTCAGTATCCGCCGCCAATTTTCGTGTGATCCCACGACACGATGCTCTCGACGTCGATCTGGATTCCGATGCGCTTCTTGGCC
>RHCK01000519.1 GCA_010030605.1 Acidimicrobiia bacterium | reverse complement strand
CATCATCGGTAGCGAGGCCGAGGTTGCCGATCGCATCGCGTCGCTCGCCGACATCGGAGTCACCGACTTCGCCGCGGTCGAGTTCGGGGCCACGCCCGACGAAGTCAACGACACGCGCAACGTGGTGAAGAGTCTGTTGAAGTAACGCGCGCGACGACATCCGACGACTGGGGGAGTCATGGGTGCAGGAGTGAAAGTTTCGATCGCCGATGGAATCGCGCGGGTGGTGTTCGACCATCCTCCGATCAACCTGTTCACCTTCGAACAGTTCATCGAGACCGCGCGGATCGTCGAGGAGTTGGCGATCGACGATTCGGTGAGAGTGGTTCTGCTCTCGTCGAGCAACCCGGATTTCTTCATCGCCCACTTCGACGTGGAGGCGATCCTGACGTTCCCTCCGAACCAGCCCGCGACCACCGAGTTGGGTCCGTATCACCGTATGTGCGAAACGTTGCGCACCATGCCCAAGGCCACCATCGCCGTGATCGAGGGTCGGGTCGGTGGTGGCGGGAGTGAGTTGGCGTCCAGTTGTGACATGCGTTTCGCCAGCCTCCCGCACGGCGACCATCCCGGAGCGTTGTTCAATCAACCCGAGGTCGCCCTCGGCATCATCCCCGGTGGAAGCGGCACCCAACGACTGGCGCGACTACTCGGTCGGTCGCGGGCGATGGAAGTGGTTCTCGGTTGTGACGACATCGACGCTCGCACCGCTGAATCATGGGGATGGATCAACCGTGCGCTTGCGCATGATGAGCTGTGGCCGTTCGTCGAACGGATGGCGCGTCGCATCGCATCGTTCCCCGCGCACGCGGTGGCCGAAGCGAAGGCGTCGGTGTTGCGGGCGGAGAAAGAAGTCGAATCCGATCTGATCGCCGAGTGGAATGCATTCGCACGTTGTCTCGGTGGCGACGGCACCCGCGAGGCGATGTTGAAGTTCCTCGCCGATGGTGGTCAGACCCCCGACGGCGAACGACGCCTCGGCGCCCTCTTCGACTAACCCGCGTTCTGGGTCGGCTAACGGACGCATGGCGTCCGTTAGCCGACCCAGAAC
>RHCK01000518.1 GCA_010030605.1 Acidimicrobiia bacterium | reverse complement strand
CGTTACGAGAGACCGGAGAGGTTTGTCAAGCCGTCTGTTTATCGGCGATGTGCGAATGCCCCTCTACATCGATCTTGGGAAGCACGCGATCGAGCCACTTCGGGATCCACCAGTTACGTGCCCCCAGAAGTTCCATCGTCGCAGGTACGAGCACCATTCGCACCAGAGTGGCGTCGATCAGAACGGCCACGGCGAGACCCATGCCAAAAAGTTTCACGGTACGGTCGTCACCGGCCACGAAACTTCCGAAAACGGCGACCATGATCAACGCCGCGGCGGTGATCACGCGCGCGGTGGCGGCCAGTCCGTCGGCCACGGCGGTGGCGTTGTCGCCCGTTCGATCGAACTCTTCTTTCATGCGCGACAAGAGGAACACTTCATAGTCCATCGAGAGGCCGAAGACGATCGCGAACAACATCATCGGAATGAACGGATCGATGGGTCCGGCGGCACCAATGCCGATGAGATCGGCGCCCCAACCCCATTGGAAAATGGCCACCACGATGCCGTATGCCGCACCGATGGAGAGAAGGTTCATGATGACGGCTTTCAACGGAACGAGAAGACTGCGGAACACGGCCATCAACAAGAGGAATGACAACACCAGAACGGCGCCGACGAACAAGAACACGCGACGACCGAAGTAGTCGCTGAGGTCCACACCGATGGCGGTGAAACCACCGACGTTCACCACCACGCCCGAGTCACCGATGGCCGGCGGAAGAACGTCGTCGCGAAGGCGATGCACCAATTCGGCGGTTCCCTCGGCCTGCGGCGATTCGCGTTGCACCACCTTCCAGATGATGAGGTTGCCCGGGGCCGGCACCGGAGGCGACACGAACACCACGTCCGGGTCGGCGCTGACCGCGGCGGAGATCTCCGTCAACACGGTTTCGGGGGTGTCGGCGGGAACTTCAGCCACCAATTGCAACGGTCCGTTGAAGCCGGGTCCGAAACCCTTGGCCAGCAAGTCGTAGGCACGTCGAGCCGTCTGCCATTCGGCGCGGTTGCCGTTGTCGCTGAGAGCCAAGCGCATTCCGAACAACGGAAT
>RHCK01000517.1 GCA_010030605.1 Acidimicrobiia bacterium | reverse complement strand
AGCGTCGGCCGAAGTCGGCGTGTTGTTCATGGGCATCTCGTTGATCACCGGAAGCCTGTGGGGTCGCATCACCTGGGGCACCTACTGGACCTGGGACGCTCGCCTCACCACCACCGCGTTCCTCTTCGTCACCTACGTCGGCTACTTGGCGGTGCGTGGACTCGGAGGTTCGCACCATCAGCGCGCCAAGCGCAGTGCGGTGTTGGCTTTGTTGGCCGTGCTCGAGATTCCGCTCGTGCATTTCTCGGTGGAACTGTGGAACACGTTGCACCAAGAAGCCAGCGTCGCGGGACGCGGAACCGATGTGACCATGGACGGACTCATGTTGTTCTGTTTGTTCCTCGGCGTCATCGTTTTCACGTTGATGTACGTGTGGTTGGTGCTTCATCGTCAACGCGCGTTGCATCTGCAGGACATGCTCGACGACACCGGTCTCGATGCCGCGTTGGCGGCCCGACGCGCGGAGGCGAACGCCTGATGGACGATCTGGGCTTCATCGCGGGGAGCTACGTGGTCACCTTCGGTGCGATCATGGTGTACGTCGTGTCCGTGGTTCGTCGTTCGCGTCGGGCCGGACGCGACGTGCCGCGCAGCGAGAGACCCTGGACATGACGAACGGCGACATGACGAACGGCGACATGACGAACGGCGACATGACCGACGATCCGCAGCGCATCGGTTCGTCCGACGACGAAGGTTCTCAGGCGTCGACGAGTGCCCAACTGGATCTGTCACCGCGCTCCACGACGGGTTCCGCATCACGTCGACGTCGTCCGTGGGGTGCCATCGTCGTTCTCGCCGTGGTCGTGGTGGCCGGTTTCGTGGTCATCACGAAGTTCCTCACGTCAGCCGTCGACTATTACTGCAACGTCGACGAGATCGGTCACAAGGATGGATGCGAGGCGGGTCGTCGCCTACGTGTGCAAGGTGTGGTGCAAAAGGATTCCATTGCCGACGACGGAACGGTGACGACATTCGATATCGCCTTCAACGGTGAAACCGTGAGCGTTCGTTACGAGGGCGACCCCGGAGGCATCTTCAAGGAATGCAT
>RHCK01000516.1 GCA_010030605.1 Acidimicrobiia bacterium | reverse complement strand
ACCGGCTGGATGAACACACCCATGCCCGCGGCATTGGAGGCTGCGACGCGGAACGCATAGGTCGATCCGTTCGTCAGACCAGTTGCCGTGTATGTGAGCCCCGCGACCGACGATGAGAGGGTGGTCCACGTGAATCCGCCGTCGGACGACTGCTGCACCGAGTACGACGTGACGGTATTCCCACCGTTGAAGGACGGTGCGGTCCAGGAGAGCACAACCTGCGAGGTGCCGGCCATCGCCGACAACGATGCCGGGGCCGCGGGTGTCGTGTACGGCATCGAGCTCGTGACGTTGCTCGTCGCGCTCGACCCGACCGCGTTGATTGCCGACACTCGGAACGAATAGGCCGTGGCATTGGTGAGGCCCGTGACGGTGTACGCCGTGGCCTGATTCCCCGTGCTCGCCGTGGCAGTCGACCATGTCGTGCCGTCGGCGCTGTATTCGACCTTGTAGCCACTGATCGCGGCGCCGCCATTACTGGTGGGTGTGGTCCAGCGCAAGGTCACCTGCGAATCGCCCGCGGTGCCGGTGAGAGCAGTCGGAGCTCCCGACGTTCCTTGCGGCACGAGTGAGAGGTAGTTCGAATAGCCGGAGGCCGCGCCGGCCGATGTGAGCACCTGGATACGGAAGATGTACAACGTGCCGTTGGTGAGCCCCGTGGCTGTGCCACTCGTGGAGTTCGCCGCGGGGTTTGTCATCGCGGAGGTCCACGTGGTTCCGTCGGTCGACCGCTCGACGACATAACCCGTCTGCGTGACATCGGTCGGTGCGGTCCATGTGAGGTTCGCCGAACCATTGCCCGCAACGCCCGACAGCACCACGGTCGACACGACGATCGGCGTGCCCGTGGCCGTGCCACTCATGGCTCCGACACCGGCGCTGTTGATGGCCGACACACGGAACGTGTACAACTGACCGGGCGCCAGACCGTTCACCGACGCATAGGTCGACGAGGTCTGAGTGTCGACAATGGCGGTGGTCCATGCGGATCCGCCGTCCTCGGAGACTTCCACCTTGTAGCCCGTGATCGGCGAGCCTCCCGTCGACGACGGCGCCGTCCACG
>RHCK01000515.1 GCA_010030605.1 Acidimicrobiia bacterium | reverse complement strand
GTGCTGGAGGCGTCTCGGTCAACGGTGCTGGTGGTAATGGTGGCAACGGTGGTGCGGTGAGCTCGAGCTCGACGGGTACCGGTGGTGCAGGTGGTGCTGGAGGCGTCTCGGTCAACGGTGCTGGTGGTAATGGTGGCAACGGTGGTGCGGCGACATGCGATGTGGCTGCATGCAGTATCACGGGAGGGGTCGGCGGAGCGGCCAGTAACTCGAGTGGCTCGGCGGGCGGCAATGGTGGCCAGGCGACGTGTGTGGGTGCCGCGTGCACGGCGACCGGTGGCCTCGGTGGTGTCGGTGGTAGTCGCGTCACTGGTAAGGCTGGTACCGGCGGTAACGGAGGCTCCGCCTCGGCGACTGGAACCGGAGCGTCTCGTGCCTATGGAGGTGCAGGAGGCGCCGGAGGTGTCGGATCAACTGGCAATGGCGGCAACGGAGGTAACGGAGGCGCTGCGCTCGTCAACGGTGACTCGAGCGGGCGAGTGTACGGTGGCCTGGGCGGTAGTGGAGGACTCGCAAGCGGAGGAATCGGCGGCCTTGGTGGCGTTGCTACTGGAATCGGCGGCGCGATTGCGACTCAAGGAACGGCCGGGGCCAACTCGTAACAGTTCATGTTCGTTCGTGCACGTATCTCGAGCGCGGTTCTCTGAATCACACTGCATTCGGTCAAATCGAGGTTCTCTAGGCTGATGCGGAGCAGTCGCGAGCGGAGGGGGCCGGCGATGAGCGAATCGAACCAAGCGCGGCAACCGAAGCACATCAACCACCAGCTCGGTCCGATGTCGTGTCCGGTGAACCTCGACGACGTCGATCTGTTCGGAGCGGGCGCCCAAGAACATTGGTACGAGATGTACGACATCCTGCATCGCGAATCCCCGGTGCTGTGCATCGCGGGTGGTGGCTTGCGTCCGGGCTCGGACGCTTTCGTGCTCACGAAGCATTCAGACATCGCAATGGTGGTGAAGGACCCCGACCGATTCACCGTCATGGGTCAACGACGGGTAAATGAGTGGGCGAATCAGGGCATGACGGTGGAGGAGGCGTACGAAACCTCGCGCAACCTGATGACCGCATCGATGGTG
>RHCK01000514.1 GCA_010030605.1 Acidimicrobiia bacterium | reverse complement strand
CGCGGTGATGGAGAACGTCGGCCCGCGACCGAGGTGGTCGTAGCTCCATCCGGCGAACGAGGCCGCGAATCCGCCGATGAGAGTTTGCATACCACCGAGCAGTCCCTGGG
This sequence comes from Acidimicrobiia bacterium, assembly GCA_010030605.1. Taxonomy (GTDB): domain Bacteria; phylum Actinomycetota; class Acidimicrobiia; order Acidimicrobiales; family Ilumatobacteraceae; genus Casp-actino8. Next base: position 970 of record RHCK01000514.1, on the reverse strand, counting down.
CACCGGCCTGACGTTCGGGGGGAGCGGCGATGCCCACCGCGACACCGGCACTGGTGACCGTGAAGCCGTCGTTCAGGATGTGGAAGAAGAACACGAGAAGCATGAGCTCCGGTGTGGGCAAGAAGCCGTACATCACCATGCACACCGCGCCGACCGTCATACCGATGGCTCCCACGCGATAGGGGCCTTTGCGTTGTGCGAGTCGCCCACCGTACGGGCCGAGGATTGCCATCGGGATGGCGAACAGACTGACGCCGGCGTTGGCCATCCAGTCGGCGGCGTCGAGGTCCTCCATCATCATGGCCCACAAAGAGTCGAAGGTTCCGATCATCAAGAAAAGGGCCACTCCGATGAAGACCGCACCCGAGACGGCCGGAATGCGCAACAGATCGAACGCCAACCGTTCGGTTGGCTGATCGGCGCTGGCCGTTTCGGGAACATCGATTCGCGACAGGATCGCGGTGATGGCGATGATCGCGGCGCTGATGACGAGAAACGGCGAGGCGATTCCGAACGGACCGACGAGAAGCACCGACAACATGGGTCCGATCGCAAAGCCAGCGATGTCGACGCTCAATAGTCGCCCCATGTTGCCCCCGAGATTCTCGGGGTCGGACACGATCACGATCTTGCGCAGGGCGGGTAACGACATGCCACCGCCGATACCCATGATCAGACGACCCACGAGGAGCGCGGGAAGGTTGGTGCCGAACGCCATGGTGAGACTGCCGAGCACGACGACGGCGAATCCGATGATCATCATGCGTTTGGCGTGTCCGCGGTCGGCCAGTGGAGCGAGAGAGATCTGACCCACGAAGGCGGAGAAGAATCCGATGGCCAGAACCAAACCGAGGCCGGATTCACTGATTCCGTACTCGTCACGGAAGTCGTCGATCATGGTGAACATGACGCCGTACGTCATGGACATGATGGCGGTCGCCAACTGCAGCGTGAGGATGAGTCTTTTGAC
>RHCK01000513.1 GCA_010030605.1 Acidimicrobiia bacterium | reverse complement strand
AGCCGTCGCGGGCATGCGGTGACCGTGCTGGAACGCGACAACACCCCCATGCCCGACAGCGCCGATCAGGCCTTTTTCTGGGATCGACGGGGCGCTCCCCAGGTGCGCCACAGCCACGCCTTTCTGGCCCGGCTGGTGGGCCTGTTGCGGCAGAACGAGCCCGACGTCCTCGAGATGCTGGTGGAAGCCGGTGCCACCGAGATGCCGTTCGGACAGGACATTCCACCCACCATGGTCGAGTTCGCTCCCCAACCCGACGACCACGAGCTGACGATGCTGACGTGTCGGCGCACCACGTTCGAATGGGTGTTGCGACGAGTGGTGCTGGACGAAGGTCGCGTGAGTTTCCGCACTGGCGTGGGCGTGAACGGCCTGACCCACGAACCGCACGCGAGCGGTCTGCCGCGCATCACCGGAGTTCGCCTGGAAGATGGAACGCAGCTGTTCGCCGATTTGGTGGTGGTGGCCGGTGGTCGACGTTCGACGTTGCCGGAGTGGTTGGCCGACATCGGTGTCGGACCGGTGCCCGAGTTCAGCGAGGACACCGGCATTGTCTACGCCTCGCGTTTCTATCGACTGAAACCGGGTCACACCTATCCCCCGCGACTCGGACCCATCGGTGGCGATCTCGGCTACATCAAGTACGGAGTGTTCGTCGGCGACAACAACACGTTCTCGATCACGTTGGCTGCTCCCACCGACGACTCCGAACTGCGCACCCGACTGGCCGACCCCGCGGTGTTCGACGAGGCCGCTCGACAGTTGGTGGCCACGGCGCCGTATCTCGACGGGCGCGCCGAACCGTTGGTGCCCGAGGTGTACGTGATGGCCGGTCTGTTGAACCGTCATCGCGAGTACGTGGTGAATGGACGCCCGCTGGTGCTGGGAATGTTGCCGGTGGGCGACGCGGTGGTGTGCACGAATCCGTTGTACGGCCGTGGATGTTCCACCGGATATTGGGGCGCGCATCTAATGGCGCGTGCGATCGACGAACACGCCGCGGATCTCGAGACGTTGGCGGTCGAGTACGACGCGGCGATCGGGCGCGAGATCATGCCGTGGTATCGAGCGGGCGTGGAA
>RHCK01000512.1 GCA_010030605.1 Acidimicrobiia bacterium | reverse complement strand
CGTCGACGGCGGTCCACGCCGCGCAATTGATCACGGCGTCGGGCCGAATCTCGGCGAAGACGTCGTGCACGATCTCGCGTTGGGTGATGTCGACCGTGTCGATGTCGATGCCCACGCCGTCGTCGCCCCGGTCCGCGATCACCTGCATCAACTCGGTGCCCAACTGACCCTTGGCGCCGGTGACGAGAATCTTCACGGCGCGCTCACAAACCGGCGCGAGCCTTCAACGGCTCCCACCACGTTCGATTCGCCCGGTACCACTCGACGGTCTCGGCCAACGAGTCCTCGAAGGTGCGGCTCAACTTCCAGCCAAGTGCCGACACCTTGTCGATGGTCACCGAATAGCGACGGTCATGCCCCAAACGATCGGCCACCGGGTTGATGAACGACTCGTCGCGACCGCACAACTCGATGAGTCGGTACGTGATCTCGCGATTCGGTTATTACAACCCGGCCGATGAACTGGGCGTGGCATGGAACGATCCGGTGATTGCCGCCGATTGGGGAGTGACCGACCCCATCATGAGCGAGCGCGACCGCACCAACCCGATGCGCGCCGACATCCCCGAGGGCCGGCGCCCCTACTGGCCCATGAGGACCTGACATGAAGCTCTTCGTCACCGGCGCGGCCGGTTTCATCGGCTCGAACTACGTGCGTTGGTTGTTGAAGAACAGCGACGATCAAGTCACGATCTTCGACAAGCTCACCTACGCGGGCAATCTCGAGAGCATCCGCGACCTGATCGACGACAAGCGCTGCTGGTTCGTTCAGGGCGACATCTGCGATGCCGACGCGGTGCTGGCCGCGATGAAGGGTCACGACGCCGTGGTTCACTTCGCCGCCGAGAGCCATGTGGATCGCAGCATCGTCGACCCGTACGCGTTCGTGCGCACCAACGCCTATGGAACGAACGTGATGTGCGACGTGGCTCGCCAGGTGGGAGTGCAGCGATTCCTGCATATCTCGACCGACGAGGTGTACGGAAGCATCGATGTGGGTTCGTTCAGCGAGACCGACATTCTCGGACCGCGCTCGCCCTATTCGGCCTCGAAGGCGTCGAGCGATCTCATCGCGCTTTC
>RHCK01000511.1 GCA_010030605.1 Acidimicrobiia bacterium | reverse complement strand
AACAACTCTTTGGCCATCTCGTCGACGCAACGCGAGTCGAGGATGTGCGAGTGGCCCTCGCCATCGAAAATTGCCAAGCGAGCATTGTCTCCCAAACGTTCGACCATCTCCTGCGACCAACGGAGCGGAGTCGCCGGGTCATTCGTTCCTCCCAGGACCACGATCGGGATCGATCCCTGCACGTCGACTTCGAAAATCTTCGGATCTCCGTACTCACTGGCGCATGACGCTCCGAGATCGTCGACGGTGTAGTCACGGCTGTACCACGGAGCCTCTTCCCGCAATTGCTCGAAGAGTGCTTCGGGGTCGTCGGGTTCGTACGCATACGTACCACTGGCGCATTCGATGATGCCGAACGCGTCATAGCTCGAGTCGTAGGTTCCGTCCTCGTAGCGCCCGTTCCAGTCATCGGCGAGTGTCTGTAATTGCTCACCATCACCATTCGTTGCGGCAGCAAGTGCCTCGCCCAACCTCGGCCACCAGTCCTGGCTGTACAAAACGGAGATCGTGGCGACGTCCATCACCACGTGGTTCACCTCGCGTCCATCAGCGGTCACGATCGGGTTCGCATCCAGTTGTTCGGCAAGATCGAGCCAACCGGCTTTCACATCGGAGGAACTGAACGAGCAACTTTCGGGGCTGTCCTCGCACCACTGCACCCAAGCATCGAATGACTCTTCGAAACCAATGGCCTGCGTCAACTCCGTTTGATCCGCGGTGTCGCCTTGGGGGTCGAACGCTGCATCGAGAAACATCGTGCGAACATGTTCGGGAAAGAGCGTGGCGTACACACCACCGAGATATGTGCCCCACGAAATGCCCAGGTAATCGATGCGTTCAACCCCCATCGCACGACGAATCATGTCCATGTCTCGAGCCACATTTTCCGTGGAGTAGTGACGCAACGACGATCCGTATTTCTCCACGCACGGATCGTCCATCTCGTACCACTCGTCGTAAATGGCCTGCTCGTCATCGGTGTCCGGCGTGTAATCCAAATTGATGAATCGGTCGATCTCGGCATCCGTCTGGCACTTCAGACCACCGGAGCGGTCGACACCACGCGGATCGAATCCGACGA